>JBGPMZ010000050.1:0-9398 GCA_041487255.1 Binataceae bacterium (SeqCode)
CCGCCATCGGGCGGCCCGCGATATCCTTGCCGAGCGCAATCGAGAGCTGGCTCTGCGCGCCCGCGAATTCATCGGACTCAAGAATCTCACGAAGATAGATCATCTCGCGCTTGCGATTCGGCACCTCGATACCGACCACCGCCTCGCCCGGCACCGGCGCCTGGATTCGCACTGCAGCCGCTCTCAGAGCCATCGAGAGGTCATCGGCGAGATTGACGATCTGGCTCACCTTGATGCCCGAGCCAGGCTCGAATTTGTACATCGTCACGACCGGGCCCGGTTGAACTTCGACCACGCGGCCATCGACGCCGAAGTCGCCGAGCTTCTGCTCCAGCACGCGCGCGCTGCGCTCCAGCGCGACTTCGTCTATCTGCGCGTGCTCGGCCGGCGGAATATCGAGCAGCGAAAGCGGAGGTAGCTTGAAGCCTCCGCGATTGCGCGACCTCGAGTCGTTCTTGTCCTTCTTGTCGCGCGAGGTGTCACGCGGCTCGATGCGCCGCACCTTTAGGGCGGTCGGACCGTTGGTGCGCGGCGCGCGGCCGCCGTCTACACCGAACGCGGAAGACGGACTCTCCTTCTCTTCAAATGAGTCGGCCAGTTCGATCGCTGGTTCACTTCGCAATGGCATCGAGGGATTCAGTTGTCGCGCGGCGGCCGAAGCGAGATCGGTCGGCGCTCGCTTCAGCATCAGGACAACACCCGCGATCAACCCAAAGCCAACCACGAGATATCCACCGCCGATGTTGAGCCCCGCAGCGAGGGCGCCCGCGATGTTTTCGCCGATGATTCCAGCCACCTCGAGATTACCCGGCCGCCACAATCCGAGGGCGGAGGCGATCGCGATAGCTACAATTGCTCCGGCGCCGATCTCGCGCGCCAGTTCCTTCCAACTCACGCCTGACCAGATTCGCGCGCATAGCATCAGCGCCAGCGCGATTGCCGGATACGCGTCGAAGCCCAACAACCGCGCCAAACCTCCCGCGAGCGCGGTTCCCACGGGTCCGCCCACATTTAGACGATGTCCGAGGTGCATCGAAACGAGGCTTGCGGTCGCGAAGGCGGCCACCGCAATCAGGGCCAGCGCTGCGAGTTCCCGCGCGATCCGGTTTCCGCGCGCCGGCTCAACTTCCTCGCCTGCGACGGCCGGAAGTTCGCTCGGCGCTGATTTCATCTGACGTGCGATAGCTACGGAACCTCCATCACATGCACCATGATGAAAGGACGCTTGCCGACATTGTGGATGAAATAGTGGCGAAGTGTACGCACCACCTCATCTTTGATCCGCGCGTCGTCAGGATGGTATGGCTGCGGAATCGCGCCGAGGCGCCGCGTGACCTCCTCGCGGCCACGCTGCAAATGCGCCGAGGTTCCATTTCCCGATACAAATCCGCGCGAGACGATATCCGGGCCGCCGACGATGGTTCCGCTGCTCGCCGAGACCGCGATCATCGCGATCACCGTTCCATCGCGCGCCAGGGTACGCCGCTCGCTGATCAGCGCGATGTCCTCGACCTCGCCGGCCTCCATCAGGATGCGGCCTGTATGCGCTTTTCGGCTCCGGTACGCGTCGGCCCCGGTTAGCACAAGTGAATCGCCGTCTTCGAGCAGGAAGCAGTTGCGTGCCGGGACGCCGGCCTCCGCGGCGAGTGCGAGGTGGCGGCTGAGATGCCGATACTCGCCATGAATCGGCACGAAGTAGCGCGGCTTCACGAGCGCGAGCAAATCGGCGAGTTCGTCGCGGCTGGCGTGTCCGGATACATGCACCGGCGCGATCGCGTCGTAAACTACCTCCGCGCCGAGCTTGTAGAGCTGATTGACGAGGTTGTTTATCGAGCGCTCGTTGCCGGGAATGAAGCGTGACGACAGCACCACCATGTCTCCGTTCTCGACGTGCACCCGCGGATGATTGTCGATGGCGAGCCGGGCGAGCGCGGACAACGGTTCGCCCTGACTGCCGCTGGCGAGATAGGTAAGTTTCCGTGGCTCGAGAAAGTCGGCTTCATCAGGCTCCACGAACATTCCGGGCGCGAAGGAGAGTTGGCCGGTCTCGATTCCGAGGCGCACGCTCTCGGCCATCCGGCGTCCGAGCGGAACCACGCGGCGGCCAACTTCTTTGGAAACTTCCGCGACCTGCCTGATGCGATGGATGTGCGAGGAAAACGCTGACAGAAAAAAGCGATTCTTCGTACGCGAAATCAATTCGCGCAAAATTGGTTTCAGGGAACTCTCGGAGCCGGAGCGCCCTGCCCTCTCGACGTTGGTCGAATCGGACAGCAGCAGCACAACACCTTCCTCACCCAAGGCCGCGAAAGCCTCGGTGTCGAATTTCTGCCCATCGACCGGAGCGTCGTCGATTTTGAAGTCGCCGCTGTGAACGATGATGCCGGCCGGGGTGCGAATCGCGAGCGCGATCGCGTCGGGGGTCGAGTGGGTGACGCGCAGCGGCTCAATCGCAAACGGCCCGAGCTCGAACTTCATTCGAGGAGCAATCGTGCGCAAATCCCTTTCCGCGCCGAACATGCCCGCCTCTTCAAGGCGACGGCGCACGAATGCGAGCGTGATCGCGGTGCCGTAAACCGGAACCTGGAATTTGCGCAGCAGATATGGCAGCGCACCGATGTGATCCTCGTGCGCATGGGTCAGGACGACCGCGTCAATCGGGACGCGCTTATCAACTAGCTCGGAAAAATCGGGAACGTAGACGCCGTTGCCGAGCAGGCGCTCCTCGGGGAACATCACGCCGCAATCGACCACGAGACCGTGCCCGGCGCATTCGAGCACCATCAGGTTGAGGCCGATCTCCCCTAAACCGCCAAGGGCAAACAGTTTTACGGGAGTCGTTTTGGCGTTACCTGCCCCCATCGACACCTTCACCACCGCGACCAAGATTCAGTATACAAAGGGCCAACCAGAGGCGAAAGCTCGACCATTTGTAGGGTTTGACCGCCAAATATTGCATCCAATTACCGCCTCTGTTCTCGGAAAGATGAGCATTTACAAGGGTATTGTGGCTTTGTTTTTGCACTTTTCTCAAGTTGCCGAACCCCCGTAGCGTTTCGACGCCACTTGGGCCGCCACCCAACCCTTCATTATTTCCCAATCAACAAAGCAAGGATACGCTGGGGATAGACATAGCGACCGCGAGGGCGTTTTCAACAGAAAAAGCTTTGCGCTCATAATTGGCTGTCGTAAGATTCGGTTTTGGAGGTGGCGGAAGATGTCAGTTAATAAGGTGATTTTAGTAGGGAACCTGGGACGCGATCCCGAGGTGCGTCACCTCCCGACCGGGATGAAGGTCGCCAACTTTTCGCTCGCAACCAGCATGAAACGCAAGACTGGCGAACAGACCGAATGGCACAATATCGTCGCGTTCGACCGCCTCGCCGACCTCGCCGAGAAGTATCTGCGTAAAGGTAAACAGATATACCTCGAAGGCCGCCTCCAGACCCGCCAATGGGAAGCCAAGGACGGCAGCGGTAAACGCCAGCGCACTGAGATCATAATGAGTGAGATGCAGTTCCTCGGTGGACGCGGTGAAGGCGGTGGTGACTACGCGGGAGCAGGCGCGAGCAGCGCCAGTGGCGGCGCCGACATGCCCTCCGCGCCGATCGACGACGAGGATATTCCCTTTTAGGTGCGGCGCAGTTTCGGCGGAGGCGGAATCGGTCCGCCGTTCAGCGCAACCGCGAAGAAGTCCTTGAGCGCGTCGCGTAACTCGGCAAGCGCGACTCCCATGTGCTCGGCCGGCAAATGGTCGAGTTTCGCCGAAGCCTTCGTGTATAGCGACGCGGCACCGGTCAAATTACCGCGCTGCGCGTGCAGGATCGCCACGGCGGCCTGGATGACTCCCTGGTAGAAAAGTTTCGCGTCGCCCTCGCTGCGCTTCCAGACCTCTTCCCACGCCTCGTGGCATTCGAAGAACTTTCCCTCGTTGAAGAAATCGATCCCCTCGTCGAAGAATTCCGCGGGCAGCCTTCTCGACACAAAATCCTACAAAATTACCCGCTCGGTGGTGATGATGAACTTCGGATCCTCCGCGAGGAAGTGCCGTTCATCGGCGCGCACGGCCTTGTACTCTGGAGTATCGGCATTCGTGCGCATCGCCTCGTCGCTATCGAACCAGCTCTCCGCGATGCCATCCCAGAGAGGCGTTCGGCCATTCTTGTATGACGATAAGAGCGGATGACATTGGACGTAACGCCGCACGCCTGGGATCGCCGAACCGAGCCGGCCATGCGGTGAATTCCACCGCTCCTGGAAATCCTCGACGGACATCTCGGGGGGCTTCTTCCCGAAGGCGATCATCTTCGGCATTCCTGCCTCGATGGGATTCTCCTTCTGCACACGCTCCCTGGTGAGGATGAAGGCAAACTTCGACATGTCGAGAAATTTCTCGTCGTCGGCCAGCGTCTCGCGGCTGATCGGCAGGTTGGCGGTCTTGCGCATGTCATCGAGGTTTTCGTACCACAGCGCCGCGATACCGTCGTAGATCGGCTCGTGTTTGCGATATCCAGAATCCGTCGTGTGTGACTGCACATACTTCACGAGGCCCGGGACCTTGAGTACCAGCGCCGCATGATCTTTGAGCCAATATTCGCGGAACGCCTCGAGCGACATCCCGGGTTTGCGTTTGATGAAGTAGATCGCTTTGATCATTCCCCGCCCTCGCCCGCTGATTACTCTGCTCTCGCGGCAAAACGCAACTGAAAGAAAAAGCCCGCCGGAATTTCCCGGCGGGCTTTCATCATCGATTCGATTCGCAGCTACGCAGCGCCGTGACGCAGGAGGCGGCCCGACATGGTGCCGGTCTCCTTGCCGTCGTCCATCGTCATCTGGCCATTGACGAAGAGGTAGCGATAGCCTTCGGCGCGCTGCACGCGACGCCATTCGCCGCCCGGGAAATCGTGCGCGATTTCCATCGGTCCCATCGCGAGTTTGTCATAGTCATAGACCACGATGTCGGCGGGAGCGCCTTCGCGCAGGGTGCCGCGATCGCGGAAGCCCGCGCACAACGACGGCAGCGTGGAGAGCCGCCAATGCGCTTCCTCGAGCGACATCATCTGATGCTCGCGGACCAGCTTGGTCAGGAACTCGGTCGGATAGCGTCCGCCGGTGAAGAATTTGGTGTGCGCGCCGCCATCGGAGACGCCCGGAATCAGCCAAGGATAGTCAAGCATCTCTTTCATGTACGCCATGTTCTGATTGGGCCCGGGCGCGTAGAACTCGGTGCGCAGATCGTCGGCGACCGCGAGATCGAGCATCACATCGACAGGATGCTTGCCGGTTTTCTCTGATGCCTCGCGCAGCGTAAGACCTTCGAGATCCTTCATGTCCTCGCGCACGACCTGGGTAATGAAAATCTTGTCGAACTCATCCGTGATGACGCGCGGAACCTGCGATCGCAGCGCCTCGCGACGTGCCGGGTCACCGAGCTTCTGCTTGCGTTCGGCAGTGGTGCCGGTGGTCGCATCGCACCACGCCTGAACCTCATCGAAGAGATTCCAGTCGGTGAAAGTGAACGTCATGTTGGTATCGCTGGTGACCGCCTGCCCGTACACGCGCAGTCCACGCTCACGGCAGGAGTCCAGCCAGGCGATCGTTCCGCGATGGATGAACGGCATCGAGTCGCGCGGCTGCACGACATTGAAGAGAATCGGACGTCCGCTGATTTCGGCGAGCTTCTCGAAGTGCTCGGGATCCTTACTCGGATCGGCCGACACCAACGTCATCTGCATAAAGCCTTCGTTACGCCGTCCGAGCACGCGCGCGAGCGCATAGCAGGTGTCGTCGGTCATCAGGTCGGACACCATCGGGGTGCCGTCGTAGTCGCGCTGGACGCAGGCGGGACCGTTGGGATCGAGGCGCTGTGCCGACCATCCGCAGGCACCGGCATCCATCGCCTCGTCGAGCAGGCGGCAAATCTCGCGCTCCTCGCGCTCGGTGGGCGGACGCGTCTTGGCGGCCTCGATACCCATCACGTAAGTGAGCAAGGGCGAGACTGAAACATACGGAAGAATGTTCACTGCCTTGGGACGACGATCGATGCTGTCGAGAAATTCGGGAAAGGTCGTCCAGTCCCACGGCATTCCGGCCTTCATCGCGGCATAGGGAATCGCCTCGACCCGAGTCATGGTGAGCATGGCGCGCTCGCGGCCCTCGGGACGCACCGGCGCGAAGCCGAAGCCGCAGTTGCCGATCACGATGGAAGTGACACCGTGCCAGCTCGAAATGGAGCAATAGGGATCCCAGAAAAGTTGCGCGTCGTAGTGGGTATGGAGGTCGACAAATCCTGGCGCGACAATGTGACCCGAGGCGTCGACGCTTTTAGCGGCATCACCGGCGCGAAGTCTCCCAATCTTCGCGATGCGCCCATTCTTGATTCCGATGTCGGCGCGGAATCGCGGCATCCGCGTTCCGTCGATCACCGTCCCATCCTTTATAATAAGATCGTATTCCGCCATGGCCATGCCCTCCTCGTGCGTCGACGCGACGCTGCATCACGCTTCGCACCGCACACCATCTAATGTCAAGCGGCAGCGCGCCTAATCGATCTCTGCGTTGCGGAAAATCACATTTTCGTGACGCCGGGTTCGACCTCGACGCCGAGCGGAACCAGAATGCGCACCACCATGTTGTAGAATGCGACATTCTGTACGAGCTCCATCAGGCGACGGGTTTCGAGCGCTTTGCGCAGCGCTTCGAAGGTCGCATCGCTGACCCGCACGTTCATGGTCGCCTCCAGCGCATAGCGCATCACGAGGCGTTCCATATCGTTGAACAGTGATGAGGTCTCGAACTCGTCGAGATGCTCGAGCTGTTCGCGCGAGACGCCGACGTGGCGCGCGAGGTTCCAATGATGGGTGAACTCGTACTCCGCGTTGGTGAGGCGTCCGACCGTCATCAGCGCGAGTTCGCGCAGCTTGGGATCGAGTTCGGTGCCGTTGCGGAGCTCACCGCCGAGGGCGAGGAAGCGCCGCAGCAGCTTGGGCGTATGTGCAAGCATCCGGAAAATGTTGCCGACCGGATTTTTGCGCTCCTCGACCAAGCGATCGAAGATGTCGCGGTCAGCTTCGGAAAGGTCTTCACGGTTGAGGTATGGTAGCCGCGCCATGAATTGACTCCTCTGGTGCCGAACTATGCGAACAGCATCTCGGACATGCCGCCGCCGGGAGGAATCATCGGCATCACCGCCTCCTCCTTCGGGATCACAACGTCGATCAAGACGGGTCCCGGCGTCGCGAACGCCTCCTTCATCGTCTTCGCGAGGTCCTTGGTTTTCTCGACGCGGAAACCGTGCGCGCCGTAGGCATCCGCAAGCTTGACGAAGTTGGGCACCGACATTGCCGAGTACGAATAGCGCTCCTGATAGAAGCGCTCCTGCCATTGGCGCACCATGCCGAGGAAATAGTTGTTGAGGATGATCACCTTGATGTCGACGTTGTACTGCACCGCGGTGCCCAGCTCCTGGATGTTCATCTGGATCGAGCCGTCACCCGAGACCACCACCACCTTGCGATCGGGCGCGGCGAAGGTCGCGCCGATTCCCGCGGGGAACCCATAGCCCATCGTGCCGAGCCCGCCCGAGGTCAGCCATGACCGCGGCTTCAGGAAGGGAAACATCTGTGCGACCCACATCTGATGCTGCCCGACGTCGGTCGCGATGATCGCATCGCCCTTGGTCAGATTCGCCATCTCCTCGATGACGTGCTGCGGGCTGATGTTCTCGCCGCGCTTGTTGTTTTCGTAGAGCGGCTTGTCCTTCTGCCACTTGAGGATCTGCTGATGCCATTTGGCCCACACTGCGCGCCGCTTGCCGATACTTTCGTGAGCCTTGACCGCCTCGAGCATGTCGGTGAGCACGCTCTTGATGTCGCCCACGATCGGAACGTCAACTTTAACGTTCTTGGAAATCGAGGAAGGATCGATGTCGATATGAATGATGGTCTCGGCCTTGGGCGCGAAATCCTTGATGCGCCCGGTGACGCGATCGTCGAAGCGCGCTCCCACCGCGATCAGGCAGTCGGTGTTGCAGACCGCGGTGTTGGTACCATACGAGCCGTGCATCCCTAGCATTCCGAGCCGCAAGGAATCAGTGGCCGGAATCGAGCCGAGCGCCATAAGTGTCTCCGTCACCGGAATTCCCAGCCCCTTCACGAGCTGTTGGAGTAGCGCGGCGGCGCCGGACCATTGCACACCGCCACCGACATAGAACAGCGGCTTTTCGCTCTTCTCGATCGCCTCGACTGCGCGCTCAATTTGACGCGGGTTTCCCTTGAAGGTCGGCTTGTAGCCGCGTAAATCCGCCTTGTCCGACAGCTTGAATGCACATTCAGCCTGCTGCACATCTTTCGGCAGATCGACCAGCACCGGGCCGGGGCGTCCGCTCCCGGCGATGTAGAACGCTTCCCGGATCACCCGCGAAATGTCGCCGACTTCCTTCACCAGGAAATTGTGCTTGGTGCAGGGGCGCGTAATTCCGACGATATCGACTTCCTGAAACGCATCGTTACCGATCATGCTGGTCGGAACCTGGCCGGTCAGGACCACCATCGGGGTCGAATCCATGTATGCGTCGGCAATACCGGTCACGGCGTTAGTCGCGCCAGGGCCCGAGGTCACCAACACCACGCCAGGGCGCCCACTGACACGCGCATAGCCTTCCGCCATATGCGTCGCACCTTGTTCGTGGCGAACGAGGATATGCTTGATCTTCGAGTCGAGCAGCGCGTCGTAGGTGGGCAGGATCGCGCCTCCAGGATAGCCGAAGATCACGTCGACGCCTTCGGCAATCAGGGTTTCGATAGCGATTTGAGCTCCGGTAAGTTTCTTCACGGCCTTCCATTCCGGCGGGGGTTGCGTGTCTTCCTTATTCAGCGTGCTGCGCGCGCTGAAGGCCGACATCGATTGTCGTTGCGCTGCCGCCAGTCGTTTTGGGTTTCATAGAGCGTATATACCCGCGCCGGACCGTACAATTGGGACCAATTGTTTCGACTACTTGGCGGGCTTCGCGGCGAGCGTCAGCTCATCCATCTCGTCGAAAAAGCGCACCGACTCGGGCAGCGGCCCGGTCAGCTTCATCGCGATGATGCCGGGTTGAGCGGCGTCCCACGCCTCGCGGCTCTCCCATCGCCCGATGCCATAAAAATGTTCCCGATTCTTGGCGCTGCGCAGCATCATGCTGCCGTACGAGCCGGCAAACGCCTCTCTGATGCGGCGAGTGCCCGCGTCCCAGTTGCGCAGGAACTCGTCCTCGTGTCCGGGCTTGATGGTCCATCGATACATCACGCGAATCATCGCTAAGAACCTCCGCAGCGACGCAGCGACGCGTCGTCTAGTAATGGTGCTCGCCGCCGCCGCTCTGCTCCACCGTCATCACTTCAAAGGTGCGGTTCAGCGGC
>JBGPMZ010000051.1:0-9387 GCA_041487255.1 Binataceae bacterium (SeqCode)
ATACCGGTTACTCCGGCACCTTCTTAATCCATTCGAGATCGTGCTTGACCCAGACATAGATGAGGCCGACAAACAATATTAACAAAAAGATCAAGATTTCGCTGAGCGCGTAGACGCGATGCCCTTGTTTCACCCAATCGAGGAAGACCGCTGCGATTGGATAGACAAAGGCGACCTCAACTTCGAATACGACGAATATAAGCGCGATGACATAAAACCGGACGTTGAAGTTGATCCAGGCCCGCCCGGTCGGAGGTTCACCGCATTCATAAGGCATGAGTTTGCGCGCATATGGGTTGCTCGGGGCCAGCAGCTTTTGCAGCCCGAACATCGCCGTAACGAAGACGATCGCGATGATGGTGAGGGCGAGGGGTACGCCAAACTGGAAGTACATAGCCTTAAGTCTGAATCATCCTGTAATGAGACCGGCTTAAGCTGTCAATGCCCTCCGATTAAGGAGAGCGACACTCGGGCCGGGCCGAAAGGGTTACTTCTTCAAGAGATTTTCAAGCTCCGAGGCCTCGATCCATGCGCCGTCGTGCTGGGGACATACCAGCATGTGTACGATGCCATCGGGCTTCTCAACCAGCGCCTTGCCGCACTTGGGACAATTCATCGCGATACCGCCGGTCTTCTTGCGGATTTTTTCAAGCAGCTCGGCGTCCTGCTGGCGCGCCCACTGATCCTCGCGAGCCTTCTCGCTCTGGTGGATTTTCTCGCCGAACCGATCCTTCTCGTCAGCCATGATTTCTACAACCTCGCTGGAGCGGCTACGCCATGTCCTTGATCAGTTTGCCGCTACGCGCCTTTTCTACCGTCTCTTCGAATTTGCTTCCGAGATCCACTCCCATCTGCTTCGCGCGCTTCTTCGCCCACAACCCGACGTTACGCGAGTCACGATAATACGACTCATCGCGAGGCCGCGAGGTATCGAAGTTCGCGAGCCGCGCGTCCTCGCTCACCGTCATCGCGAATGACGACATCACTCGATGCGTGCGCGACGATCCGCAATGCAGACACGCGAGCCTGGTCTCTTTCTCAGAACCCAGCACCACCTGCGAACTGGTACGCCCGCAGCGACCGCATTCGTACTCAAAAATGGGCATCTATCCAAAGAGTATATCCGCCAGCGCAAGGCTGCAAAGCGACCGCGAGGCCTAGCCGAGCGGTCGCCCTGAACGTAGTGAAGGGCCTGCGCGAAGCGATTACAAGCGGCGGTCCTTGAAGATGGGATCCGTCAGCGGACTGCCGACGAAGAACAACAGGCCGAGCGCGCCCACCACCAGCCCGCATCCGATCCACCAGCCCGACATGTTGCGGATCCCGAGGACGAGCATCGCCAGCGCCCACAGCGGCATCACCAGCGAAATCCCCAGTCGCATCAGGTTGGATATCGCGCGTTCCGCTCTCTCTTGTGGGTCAGCCATAGCGACTATTTATCCTGCGACGATAGTGGTTTCAAACCTTCCGGCGCCAGAAGATAGAGCGCCGGCGGCCCCGCTCGGCCCAAGCGGTCCCATTGTCGGATAAGCTTGGTGCGGTCGCGAAGCAGCGCCGCTGGCCCGCGAAAATCGCCTCGATATGCGAAGAGGTAGGCGCCTTGCTCGATGTTTCGAATCGCGCCATGCGCGCCGATAATCTGTGGCGCGTCGCGCCCAAGATAGAACGAGAGCTCCTCATTCTCGTTGATGACGTAGACCGGCGCCGGCGTCCCTGGAGCGATTTGCGCGATTCGCTTGATGTCCGCGCCCGCGTACTTGAGTGTGCGCTCGCGCGACATCTCGGGACGTATCGAGGCGGTGAACATCAGCACGCCCAGCAAGCTCAGGCACCCCAGTCCCGAGGCGGTCTGCGCAGGGCGCGCGCGGCGCACGCCGGAAGCAACCAGCAGCGCGCATCCAATCACCGCGAATGCTATCGAAATCAAAATGACGCTCAGCGCGCCGATGTAGTACTTGACCAGGAGTTCGGCTTGCGCGCGATCGAGCGGATTGATTTTGTCGAGCAGCGCATTGTGCTGCATGTGAATCCACATCGATGCGGCCGCCAGCCCTATCAGCGCGAACACAGTGACGGTGATGGCGGCGAAATCGCGCAGCCGCTCCGTAGCGCGCGCATCCTTCAGCGATGTGAACAGCGCGGCGAAGAGGATCGCAAGGCTCGGAATCCCGGGCAGCACGTAGTCGTCGCGCTTGGCACTCGCAATGCTGAAGAAAACCAGCATCGCGAGGAGGAAGCTCAGTTGAAACATCAACGGTTTGCGCGCCTCGGTAGCGAACTCGCCGCGAACCAAAGCCACCAACAGCGCCGGCAGAAGAAAGTTCAGCGGGGTGATCCCGCCGATCATCTTCAGCGCGATGTAATAGAACGGGCGCGCGGCCTCGCCGGTTCCTCCTGCTCCTGCCGGCAAAAAGTGTCCGGCATTTTCCTGAAAAATGATCTTCGCGAGCTCGCCACCGTGGCTCAGCAGGGCTGGGATGTACCAAGGAAGCGCGATCGCTACTGCTATCGCGAGCACTATCCATGGCCACGACTGGCGAAGCTGCGCGGCGATCGATCGGCGCGTCATCAGCAGATAGATGAACGCGCCGAACGCCGGCAAGACGATCGCAACCGGACCTTTGGTCAGGATGGCGAGGCCGAGCGCCAGGCCCATCTCGATCAAGCGGCGACGTGAAGGACCTTCCTCAATAGTCCGATAGATCATGCACCACGCGGAGAACATGAATGCGACCAGCATCATGTCCTCGAGTGCCAGCGTCCCGCGCGACGTGAAGGCGTAACTTCCGAGCAGAAACAAAAACGCGAGGCATCCGGTGGTCAGGTCGAGGAATGTCGCGGTCCACGTCAGCACCGCGACCGCAACGGCCGCCCCCGCCAGCACCGACACGATGCGCGCGCGGACTTCGTCGACCTGGCCTCCGGTCATCGCCGTGATCGCACCGACTGCCCAGTAGAATACGGGCGGTTTGCGCGCCAACTCGCCATAGTAGTCGCGAGGAAGCAGGAGGTGGTTTCCGCTCGCGACGTCTTGAATCCAGCTCGCCGCCTGAGGCTCCGCATCCTTGACGAACGGCGCCGTGATTCCTTGCGCGAGGATCACAGTCGCAATCGCAAATGCGACGGCCGCGGCGCGCGACGAAATTCGATGACTCACTTGCGCGGCTTCCGCGCCGTAGGCATCGGTTCGGCCCACTCGTGGCGGATTCCACTGGTGGAATGAAAGATGCCGACCTCCATCGTATCGGCATTGTGCGCGTAGCCGATGCGTCCCGTGCGATCGACCAGAATGATCCCCGCTTCTCGCTCCTGCGACGCGATCAATTCCGTGATCTTGCGCCGCGCGACGCGCGTCAGGTCCGACCTTCCAGGCGCCTCGCCCAAAGCTTCGATCGTCTCGCGGGCCAGCGACGCCATGATAATCGCCTCCCCCTGTCCGGTCGCCGACGCCGCGGCAGTCGCGCTCGCGAAGGTTCCCGCGCCGATAATCGCGCTGTCGCCGATGCGCCCGGCCATCTTGCCTGGCACGCCTCCGGTCGAAGTCGCCGCGGCGAGTTGTCCGTTGATATCGAGCGCGGCGGCGCCGACCGTCCCATGCTCCTCGCGCGCGAACCCTAACTCATGTTGCCGCTTAAGGCGCGCCAGAAACCGCTCGCGTGCCCGCGGAGCAATCATGGCGTCAGGATCGCAAAGCTTGATGCCGCGATCGCGCGCGAAGCGTTCGGCGCCATTGCCCGCCATCATCACATGCGGCGTATGCTCCATCACCGCGCGCGCCAGTTGCACGGGAGTTCTCACTCGACTGATAGTGGCCACGGCGCCGGCTTTCGTCTCTCCGTCCGCCGCGACCATCACTGACGCATCCATTTCGACGACGCCATCGGCATTGAGCGTCGACCCGTAGCCGGCGTTGAAGAGCGGATGGTCTTCGAGGATGACGACGCTCGCGATCACCGCATCGAGCGCGCTGCCGCCCTCGCGCAAAATCGCCGCACCAGCTTTCACCGCGTTCATGATCGCCCGTTTGCGAGGCGCGCGGTCATCGGGCGGGCCATGCAAGCCCGCACCACCATGAACGATCAGCGCGAGGGGTCTCGAGTTGGGAGTTCTACCTGGCAGGGCGCGTCCCCCAGATGAACAGTCGGCGGAAGGGAAATATCAACGGGCCCTCGGTGCCATAGGCGCGCGCGAGGCGCTCCGTGACCGCGTCGATGAAGGCGGTGTGCCGATCTTCCGAAAGCGCGTTTAGGAACGGCCGCAGCGTGGTTGCGCGCGACCAATCCACTACGTCGCGCGGCGAATCCATCGGATGCTTGAAGACGTGCTCGTAGCAATCGACCTCGGCGAATCCGATCTCAGGCAGCAGCTTGTGGTAGCGCTCGGGGCCGGGCACCGCGCGCGAGGGCACCGTCACTTTCGCGAGCATTTCGTTCCACGGCGGTTCGCTGGCGAGCTGAAGAATCGTGACCTGCGCGGTTTCTCGCTCGTTCTTCGGCATCTGCACGACGACCCGGCCTCCAGGAAGCAGCGCATCGTAAATCCGCTTGAAGATTTCGCGATGCCCCGGGACCCACTGCAGCGCGGCATTCGAGAAGATCACCGCATACTCATTGGCAGCGTTGAACTCGGCGATGTCCTCAAGTATGAAGCTGAGGCGCCCGCGAACTTCGGGCTCAACGGCCTCGAGCACCTTGTTCGCCGCATCGATCATCGCCGCCGACGAATCGATGCCGACGGCGCGTCCACGCGGCGCCCGCCGCGCCAACTCGACGGTGTTTTCGCCACTGCCGCAGCCGAGGTCGACGATCGATTCATCGCCGCGCAAGTTCAGGCGTTCGAGGATCGCGAGGAACGGCTCCTCACGATAACGGCGAAACCGGTTGTAGAGCTCGGGATTCCAATCGGCCATGCGGACAGGTTAGATACACGCCGGAACCGGAACAAGCATGGATGGTAACGGATATGAAAACGCCGTGAGGCCGAGCGACTAGTGCAGATCGGCCTCAACCAGCTTCGCAGTTTTGCCGTAGCCCGCAGCCTCTTCGCACCCACCACGTTGAGACGCGCCCTCCACAAGCTGGGCTTCGTGCAGGCGGATCCGATTCGCGCGCCGTCACGTGCCCAGGACCTCACGCTGCGCCATCGCGTCAAGGACTATCGCGCCGGTGATCTCGAAAGGCACTACGCGAAGCTCGGCGTCGAGGAGGACTTCTTTATCAACTACGGCTTCGTAACGAAGTCCCTGCAGGCGCTGATGCATCCACGCCTCGAAGCGGTTCCAAAACCCGGAGAACAATTCAAGGATCCGTGGCGGACTCCGCGCTGGCCCGCCGCGCGAAGGAAGCAGGCGGAGGTCCTGCTGGCGTTCGTGCGGGAACGCGGTCCGGTGCACCCGCGTGAGGTCGACGCGCATTTCTCGCACGGCACGGTAAGGAATTATTGGGGCGGCTCGTCCAACGCCACGACTCATCTTCTCGACGCCATGCACTACAGCGGCTTGCTGCGAGTAGTGCGGCGCGAGGTGGGCATCCGCATCTACGCGGCACATCAACACGGCCCCGGACCGGCGGATGAAGCCGAGCGGCGCGCACGGATCGACGCGCTGGTCGAGGTAGCCGTCGGCATCTATGCGCCGCTGCCCGCTGCGAGCCTCTCATTTCTCGTGAGCCGGATCCGTTATGGCGTTCCTCAGTGGTATCGCGAATTGAAGAGCGCCTTGCAGCGGGCGAAGCAGCGTCTCTCTCATGCGCGCATCGATGGAGTCGATTGGTACTGGCCGGCCGACGAAGATGCTGCCTCCGATGCGCCACAGGCTACAGTGCGCCTGCTCACGCCCTTCGATCCGATCGTGTGGGATCGCGATCGCTTCGAGCTGCTATGGGGGTGGACCTACCGTTTCGAGGCGTACACGCCGCCCGCCAAACGCATTCGCGGCTATTACGCCCTGCCGTTGCTGTGGCGCGACCGGGTGATTGGATGGAGCAACCTCTCGGTGAAGGACGGTGAACTTATGTCCGAGGTCGGCTATGTCGGAGCGCCGCCGCGCGATCGCGCGTTTAAGCGTGAACTCGAGGCGGAGCTGGATCGCATGCGAACCTTTCTGGGACTCGAATAATGCGTGAATCGGCAGAACCTCGGAAGAGGAAGTTCCTGACGCGCGCGACGCTGATCCCGCTCGCGCTGGTCGGGACCGCGGTCATGCTATGGCTGGGCGCCGCGACGTTCGTCACGTACCGCATACTGCATCCGCCGTTTCTCGACGGCCGCTATGGAAACGTGATCATTGCATCCGATGGGGCGCGTGCGGCGGCGCAACTCGGCATCGATCCGAAATCCTGCTGTGATGCCGCATTCGAGGATCTCCGCATCACCGACGACGCCCGCGTTTCCGTCGATGCTTGGTTCATCCCCGGCACGCTGCCGTCCGCGGTTTTGCTGATACCTCCATCCGGAGCCTCAAAGCGCGCCATGCTGCCGTACCTCAAATTCC
Organism: Binataceae bacterium (SeqCode); assembly: GCA_041487255.1. GTDB lineage: Bacteria > Desulfobacterota > Binatia > Binatales > Binataceae > DATGKG01. The sequence continues at coordinate 6,491 of JBGPMZ010000051.1, forward strand.
TACATGCTGTAGGCCTGCCGGTTTTGATGATCGACAGCTCGGATTTCGCGCGCGACCGCGCCGGATGGGGATGGAGCGATCGCGGGATCGTGCAGAGCGCCACCAAAGCTCTCCGCACGAAGGGCTACAACGATGTTGCCGCGTTGGGCGTATCTGAGGGAGCTGCGACCGCCCTGATCGCGCAAGGCGAAACACAAAATCTCTTCCAGGCGATCATCGCCGACAGCTCCTTTGCAACACTGGGCGAAATGCTGCGCCGCAATCCATCGCTCGCGGGACTCAATCCCGCGTTTCTGCAAACCGTGATCTGGGAGTTGGGGCGCGCGCTGGGCCGTTCCGCCGATGCCATTTCGCCGGAAGTGTCGGCGTCGAGGCTCGGGCGCTGCGCGCTGCTGGTCATCCAAAACGACAAGGATCCACTCACGCCGGAATCGGACGGCAGGAAGATCTTTGCCGCGGACTCCGATCAGTCCACCAAGGCGATCCACATCGCATCCTCCGAGGGCCACGGCGATGCCATCTACGTTGATCCTCAGACGTACCAAAAGACCGTGCTCGATTTTCTCGCGCGCAACCTCGCGGGCGAATCCGCCGTTGCTCCGCGCTGACGACCCTACTTCGAATGCATATCGGCCTTGCCGCTCGCCATATCGACGGGAACGGAGACATGGGCGTGGATAATCTTCCAGCCGCCCTTCTCTTTGCGCCAAACGTCGGTCACGCGAAAGATCACATCAATCGGCTTGCCGTCCTTGTCGGTCGCAGTCATATGCTGGACGCTTTCCGCGACACCCAGCTTGCCATCGCTAACGACGTGGAGGTTGATGAACTCGACCTTCGCGTTCTTGAAAGCGTTGAAAGCGTTTTGAAAGTCAGCACGCACCGCATCGCGTCCGTCGAATTCGCGCGGCGTAGTTAGATCGTACACCACCAGATCGTTGCTTTTGGCGTAACATTCCATCAGCTCGTCAACCGAAGTCGCGGCGGCGCATTTGTGTTCGAGTTCGGTGATCTCGGTCTTCGAGTCATCGGCAGATGCTTGCCTTCCGGAGCCCAGCGCAAGCAGGGCAGCCGCCGCGAGAACTCCGGCGATTAATAGCGATTTGCGCATTTTCCCTGTCTCTCCCATTCAGGTTGTGCGAGTTCAAAACAAAACCATCGCGCGTCCGCCGCCGCTTGTGCAGGGCGAACGCGCTTTCCCATACATCTACATGCGCGGCGGGGTCAAATCGGTCCCCAGCGTTCGCTTGAACTCCTCGGCGACCCGCTCGACCGTCCACGGTCCAGCATTGCTGACGATGCGGTCCGCAACAATGTGGGTGTAGCGCGTGATCCGGTAGCCCGATGCGCCGAAGCATTGCCCGCTCACGTTGGCCGCATCATCGCCGGCGAGGAACGCGACCAGCGGCGCAACGTTGGCGGGATCGCGCGGCGTACCGATCGCCGTCTCACTCGAAGGAATCCCCGTCGCCCCAGGCATACGGCCGGCGGGAATCGTGTCGGTCATACGGGTCGCGGCGCCGGGCATGATCGCGTTCACCGTAATGTTGTACTTCGCCAGCGAATTCGCCGCGCTGTAGGTGAGCCCGAGGATGCCCGCTTTCGCGGCGGCATAGTTGGGCTGGCCGGGACTGCAGAGCGCCGAGTTCGAAGAGAAATTGATGATGCGCCCATATTTGCGCTCGCGCATGTGCGCCGAGCCGGGGCGCATCGTGCAGTAGTGTCCCTTCAGATGCACGCGGATGACGTCGTCCCACTCCTGTTCCGACATGTTGAAGATCATGCGGTCGCGCAGAATGCCCGCGACATTAACGAGGATGTCGAGCTGGCCGAACTCCTTGATGGCCTGATTGACGAGGCCCTCGCCACCTTCGACGGTCGAGATGTCCATGTGGTTGGAGGCTGCTTTGCCTCCCGCGGCTTTGATCTCCTTCACCACGTCATCGGCGGGTGATTGGGTTTCCTTCTGGCCCGCGACGGTCACACCGAGATCGTTGACAACCACCGCCGCGCCTTGTGCGGCCAGCAGTCTGGATACTCCGCGACCGATACCGCGGCCGCCGCCGGTCACGGCGGCTACTTTTCCATCGAGCTTGCCCATAGTTGATATTCTCCTTCCAAATCCCTGCTATAGCGCAAACTTTGTGCAGTCGAACAGCGCGACAACGCTACGACTACCTACCAACCTCAAACTCGACGATGTCGCCATTGGTGTCGATACGGCCGATTTTTCCGTTCGGTTCGCTAAAGTAGAGATATCCGTCCGGGGCCGCGGCAATGAAGGAAGGCACCATCTGATTGTTTTTGCGATAGGCGATGAAATTGCCGCCCGAGGTCATCCGGTAAATCAGGTGCTCCTTTGGGATGGTCGCCCATAAATTCCCATCGGCGCCCGCGGCAAGCCCGAGCGGCTTCCCCTGAGGAATCAGGTACTCGTCGAACGTGCCGTCGAGCTTCATTTTGCCGATTTTTCCCCCGCCAAGTTCGGCGAAGTAAATGCTGGCGTCGGGTCCGCTCGTGATCGCGGACGCGATACTGTGGTCGCTGGGAATCACGAACTCGCGGATTTCACCATCCTTGCTGATTCTGCCGATCCTGCCCGCCTGATCCTCGATAAAATAAACCGCGCCGTCGTGCCCGGTCGCGATCTCGGCCGGCCCCGAGTTCTTGCGCAGGGTGAATTCGGTGAGCGTTCCATCGATAGTCATCCTGCCGATGCGGCTCGCCGCATGCTCGCTGAAATAGACCAGTCCATCGGCGCCGATGGTGATTCCGGTCGGACCGCAGTCCGCGGTGGGCAACTCGACATACTTGAACTTGCCGTCGATGGCGATGCGGCCGATGCGGTTGCCTTTCGGATCGGTGAACCAGAGCGCGCCGTCGGGACCGCCGGTGAG
>JBGPMZ010000052.1:0-9347 GCA_041487255.1 Binataceae bacterium (SeqCode)
CCTTCGCGATCGGTGCGCTGTGCGGCGCCGACCATCTGCAACAATCCCTCAAACAATTGCGTCTCGACGAAGCCGGGACAGACCGCATTGACGGTGATGCCGAACTGGCCCAGCTCCAACGCGAGGCTGCGGGTCAGCCCGATGACCCCGTGCTTCGCGGCTGAGTACGCCGCCATGCCGGGACCGCCGCGCTTGCCGGCAATCGAGGCAGTATTGATGATGCGTCCGCCGCGTCCGCCCTGGATGATCTTCGGCGCGACGTGCTTTGCGCATAGGAAAGTGCCGGTCAGGTTGATCGCGACGGTCTTGTTCCATGAATCCAGCGTCTGCTGCACCACCGGTCCGCCGCCGACACCGCCGCCCGCGTTGTTGCACAGGATGTCGATGCGTCCGAACTCCTTCCACGCCGCCTCGGCCATCGCTGCGACTTCGGCTTCGTCGGTCACGTCAACCTTGACGGGCAGGCACTTCCTGCCGAGCTTGCGAATCTCCGCCGCGAGGCTTTCGAGCTCCTCCATCTGGCCGAATTTCGCGTCCGGGTATTCCTTCATCGAGCGGCCGTATTCTCCGGCCACGATGTGCGCGCCTTCTTTCGCCAGTCGCACCGCGATCGCGCGCCCAATTCCGCGCTCGCGTCCGCATCCGGTGACGACCGCAACTCGGTCCTGAATTCTCATTTGTAACTCCTTCGCCGGGCGATCGGGACACTGCTTCCGCCGCCCATCGCCGGTATGTTAGTCGCAAGCGTTTCAACATTGGAAATGGACCAGACCACTAAAATCGTGAGCGAGCCGGCCACTTCACCGCTGGAGCCAACTGTAGACTCGCAAGTATCGGCGCCCGATGGGCACGGGCCGGCGTGGCTCGACGCTCTGTCCCGGCCGGCATTTGCAATTCCGGCGCTGACGATTTTCGCCGTGCTGATGTTCTTCGTGAACCTCGGCGGTTATCCCTTCTACACCAAGGGCGAGCCGCGCGAGGCGGTGACCGTTCTCGCGATTGCGACCGGAGGCGGCGTCGTGTTGCCGATGCGCGCCGGCATCGAGCTTCCCTCCAAGCCACTGTTGATGCATTGGATCGCCGCCCTGCTCTCGGTGATCTTCGGCGGCGTGACCGAATGGGCGGTGCGGATGCCATCGGCGCTGTTCGGCCTCGCGGGCATGCTTTCCGCCTACTACTACGTCCGGCGTCTGTTCAGCGCGCGCGCCGCGCTGATGTCGGCATTGATTCTCGGAACGACCATCCAGTATCTGCAATCAGCCACCGGCGCACGCGTCGACATGACGCTGACCTTTTTCATGGAGGTGGCGTTCTTCGAATTCCTTTTGATCGGCGAAGGCCTGACGCGACGGCGCACGCTGCTCTACGTCGCAATCGCGCTGGCGGTTCTGGCCAAGGGGCCGGTCGGCCTGGTGCTTCCGGCTGCGGTCGCGCTGCTATGGATCGCGATCCATTGGCGATGGCATCTGCTTCGCGATCTGAAACTTGAGCGCGGCTCCGCGATCGTCGCGGCGCTCGCCGGATGGTGGTACGTCGCCGCGTCAATAATCGGTGGCAAGGCCTTCATCGAGAAGCAACTCATCGCGGAGAATTTCGTCCGGTTCGTTGGCGCGACGGATTTTCACGAAGGCCACGCGCACGCCTTCTACTATCTCGAAGGCGCGCTCGCGGGCGGCTTTCTGCCGTGGACGCCGATCCTCGCGCTGGTGTTTTGGCGAGCGCTTCGTGCGCCGCGCCGGCACGACTCGCGACTCGCATACCTGCTGATTTGGTTCATCGTGGTGCTCGGCTTTTACAGCTTCTCGCACAGCAAACGCGGCGTTTACCTTCTACCCTTGTATCCGGCGCTCGCGACGATCACCGCGCTTTACATTGTCGACGCAATCGATGCGCCCTCTTCTACCGCACGCCTGGTCGCATTTCTCTCCTCGATGTATGGAGCCGTGTTTGCGATCGCAGGCGGTGCAGCGACCTTGGCCCTCGCGATGCTATGGCTCCGGCCTTCGGCGATCGCGTCCATATTCGGTGCGTCCGCCATCAAGGACTCGGCCTTCACCGAGGCGCTTCGTGCCTCCGCCTTCTCGCACCACGCGATAAGCATCGCTATTCCCTTCGCCGCGATGGCGCTCGGCATCTACTTGCTCGGAGGCACACGGGCGGCTCACCGGATGACGTTTGGGATCGCGGGTGCAATGGGGTTGCTGGCGCTCGCAGCGAACACGGTCATCGCCCCGGCGATCGCGAACACCTTGGCGCTGAAGGACTTTACGGCCGAAGTAATGAAGGCGGTAGATGATCATCGGGTCGGCTATCTGATCGACATGGACTACAACGTCGCGTTCTATTCGGGGCGAACCATCCCGATCGTTCTCTTCAAAGACGCCGATGGGTTCGACTACCTCGTCTGCTGGGAGAACATCTGGACGAAGTACCCAGCTGCGGTGCAAGCGCAGTATCAGATCGTCATCACCAGCGATCCGACCGAGCTCGACGGAAGCGGACGTGTGCTGCTCCTGAAGAGAGTCGCCGGCGCGCCCGCCAATCCGACCGCTTCGGACGGCAATGTCTGATGCTTGTCGGTCTAGCAGCTCAGTTCGCCGACCATGCGAGACGCTCCGCGCCGAAGGGGTCGTGCGCGATCTTGCATTCGTCGTCGAAGATCATCGTGGAACGCTGCTCGGCGGTGTAGCCGGGCCACCTCGGAATCCCGCTGTGATTTGGATCGCCGCTGCGCGCGAACGCGAGCCACGCCTTGCTCATCTTCTCGGCGAGTACGAACTTCGTCGGCGTATCGCCGCTCAGGCGATCGGTCCCAACGTTATCGAACACGAACGGAATCTCCAGCGCATGCGGTGACTTGAGCCTGCCGCCGAGCACCGGCGTCTCCCAGGTGAAGAGATACATGAACACCGGCGCCGCATGCTGCGCGGCCTGGCGCTCGGCGAGCGTGATCGAGCCGATGCGCATGAAACGGTCGCTGGTAATCGCCACCGCGATCTCGGCCGCCGAGGCATTCGGGCGCGCGCGGCGATACGCCTCGATGATGCGCTCGGCGCCGTCACCGACGAACGCTTTCATCCGCGTCTGCATCGTCGCCTCGTCGAGGTCAGCGAGTTGCGGCGCAAACAGCAGAATCTCGTCCTTGTTGGTGCCGATCATCAAGGGAATGTCGGCGGAGATTTTCGGCGCCACCGGTTCGAATGGATGCTGCGGCAGCGCGTGACCATCGACTACCGGGTTGAAGCCAAGTCTGCGCCGATTCGCCAACGCGCCGAGGCCGAATCCTACTTTGGCGAGCACTGCGGATTGCGCCTTGATGAGATCCTCGGCGGGTACGTTTTGCAGCTTCTCGAGCTGCTTCGCGTCGAGGCCCAGCTCTTTCAGCACCATCGTCGCGGTTTCGGTCGCATCGGCGCGATCCATCACCGTGACTGCCGGGCCGCTCTGCACAATCGCCTTGTGGAAGAGCCCGTGCGCGGACGGCATCGCCATCAGCACGCTGACCTTCGCGCCGCCGCCGGATTCGCCGAAAATCGTGACGTTGCCGGCATCGCCGCCGAATGCCGAGATGTTGTCGCGGACCCACTTCAGCGCCTCGACGATATCGAGCATTCCGACGTTGCCCGACGCGGCGTAGGCCTCACCCGCGAGATCGCCAAGGTACAAATATCCCGGAACGCCGAGGCGATGGTTGACGGTGACGACCACCACATCGCCTCTCCGCGCGAGGTTGGTACCGTCGTACCATCCAGATGATCCCGAACCCGAGATGAACGCTCCGCCGTGACACCAGAACATCACCGGGCGTTTGCGGCCGTCGAGCGCAGGCGTCCAGACATTGAGCACCAGGCAATTTTCGCCCATCGCAATCGGCTCGGCGTTGAACAGCGCGAGCAGTTCCGGCATCAACGCAAAGCTGTTGTCGTTTTGAAATGCGCGCGGACCGAATTCGAGCGCATCGCGCACTCCGCCCCATGACGCGGGCCTGGTGGGAGGCTTAAATCGCGCGGCGCCCTCGGGAGCAGCGCCGTAAGGGATGCCTTTGAAAATGTGGATGCCGTTTGTGACGGCGCCACGGAGTTTGCCGGTAGTGGTTTCTGCGACAGTGTAGTCAGCCACGGCGGATCCTCCTGAAACGAAGAGGTCGTCGTGACTGTACGAAATTTCGCGCCGCGACTACAAACCGCCTGCTTTCAGCAGGCGCCGGAACTATTTCGCCGGCTGCGCTTCCTCGTAAAAGAGGATGCGCTGGCAGGCGGGGCAGAAGTGGACCTGCAGATGCTTTTGTATCTCGTTGTAAAGTTGCGGCGGGAGCCGACGCATGCATCCCTGGCAGGTGCCCTGTCTCGCGATCGCAACCGCAACGCCCTGGCGCCGCGCGAAGATCACATCATAGCGCGAGACCAGCGCCGGCTCGATCTCCTTCGCAAGCTTTTCGCGCTCGCGCTGCTGCTGCGCGAGTTCCGCCTTGATCTCTTCCACCTGTCCCGCGATCTCTTTCTCGCCCGCGGCCAGTTCGGTGCGCGCGGTCGCAAGGGTTTCGCTGAGCTCCTTGAGTTTGGTCAGCCGCGGACCCGCGCTCTCCATCATCACCAGCACCTCGCCCTCGAAGCGTTGATTGGTTTCCTTGAGCGATTCGACCTCGTGCGAAAGCGCCTGCAGCTCCTTGTCGTTGCGAATCAGGTTCTGCCGCATCCGCTTGTTGCGCAGCCGCGCTTCGCCCTCCGCCAACTCGCGCTCGAGTGTTTTGCGGGCGGCGGCGGCTTCCTGCTCCTCGGTCGAGAGCCTTTCCAGTTCCGTTTCTTGTTTCGAGGTCTGGTCGCGCAGCTGATTGACCCGGAGTGCGACGGTGGAAAGCGACTGCCCCAATTCCTTGAGCTTGCGATCGAGGACCTGAAGGCCCATAAGCCGCCTTATTTCTTCGCGCAATTCATCCTCTCCCCGGCATTGGCCGGCTTGCGCGCGACGGGCGCCGCGCGCGTACTTTCAGCCGGACATTTTGATGCCGTATTGATAATTCTATGGAAATGGGCCCACCAGGATTCGAACCTGGGACCAGCCGGTTATGAGCCGGCAGCTCTAAACCAAGCTGAGCTATGGGCCCCCTGGCAGGCATTCGGTACATCGGGTAGGACAAATTCTAACAGCTTTGAGCCCTATAATTAAGGGCTTCTAATCAATCGTTTAGCTCGCGTTGCGCCGACCGCGTTCATCGCGTTTCCTGAGTTCGATCACCGCTTGTACGTTCGCAACCGCTTCGCCGTCGCTGCCGCCGTCGCCGGATGACGAGGTGGCGCGCTTGAGTTGATCGACTTCGCGGCGCATCTGCCTGTGCCCGAGCGCGGCAACGTAGTCACCAGCCAGTTTTCGCGCGCTCGCCGGATCATCCACCAGCGCGCCGACTGCAAGCTCTGCGATGCGTCCCTGCTGCTCTTCGGATAGTCGCTCGCCGATGAACTCCTCGAACCCGGCTTCGGCCTCGCCGAGAGCACATACCTCTTCGAAAATTGTCGCAAGTGCCGCATCGGAGAAAAGCTCTGACGAACAGAATTCGTGAACGTCTTTGCGCATCGCGGGATGCAACAGCGCGATCGCAAGGAGACCAAGTTCCGCTTCCGCTGTCGCATCGAGACGCGGCGGCTGCTTCACCACCTCAATGCGACGCTCACCGCGCATCGTGCGCGAACTTCCGCGCGCGGCTTTGCGCAGCGTGTCTTCGCCAACTCCCAGCAAGTCGGAAGCTTTACGCGCCAGCAGGTCGAATTCGAATGGATTGGCGACCAGCTTGAGGAGATCCGCAACCTTCTCGGCTGCGCGCGCGCGTCCCGCCAGCGAATCCTTCGCCTCGCGTGACTGCTCCTTCAGGAAATAGTCAACGAGTAGCTCGGACGCGCCGATCGACTCCTCGAGGAACGCGGCGCCACGCTCGCGCACCAGCGTGTCTGGATCGAAGCCGCTCGGAATGAAGATGCCGCGGCCGAGCAATCCCGCCTGCAGAAAAATCTCCAACGCGCGCAGCGAGGCCTTGCGGCCTGCATCGTCGCCGTCGAAACATGCGTACACATTTTTGGTATAGCGCGAGAGCAGCCGCAGTTGCTCCACGGTCAGCGAGGTGCCGCAGCTCGCGACCGTCTCGCGAAAGCCGGCTTGCCACAACGCGATCACATCAAAGTATCCCTCCACGATGATGACGCGATCCTGCGATGCGATCGCTTGCCGCGCTTCGTGAAGCCCGTACAGCGTGCGGGTCTTCGAGTAGGCCGGAGATTCGGGAGAGTTGAGATACTTGGGCATCCGCGCATCGAGGACGCGGCCACCGAAGGCGATCACTTTGCCGGGCGCGTCGCGAATCGGAAACATGACCCGCGCGCGAAATGCATCGTGGATTCCCATCTCATCGCGCTTGATGACACCAGCCTTGACGCCCGCATCCGTCAGCCCGCGCTTCTCCAGCGCCTTCGCGAGCGAGGCAGGTCGCGCCGGCGAGAAGCCGAGCATGAACGCGCGCGCGGTCTCGACGGTGATGCCTCGCGCGCGGAGATATTCGCGCGCGAGTTCGCCGTCGTGCGTGTTCCACAGCACATGCGCATAAAATTCCGCGGCGGTCTGATTGGCGAGAGAGAGCGCATCGCGTTCGGCGGCCGCGGGTCCGTCGTACTTCTGCTCGGGAAGCGAGACGCCGTAGCGCGTGGCCAGCGAGCGAATCGCCTCGGGGAACGACAGCCCCTCGATCTTCATCATGAAGTTGAAAACTGTGCCGCCCGCGCCGCATCCGAAGCAATGATAGAACCCGCGTTCTGCATTGACGGAGAACGACGGCGTTTTTTCGTTGTGGAAGGGGCACAGGCCGACGAAGTTTCGGCCCGCGCGGCGCAGACGAACGTGCGCGCCGATTATCTCAACGATATCGGCGCGTTGCCGCACTTCATCGATCGCGTTGTCACCGTATCGCGCCATCACCGCCCATCCATCACATCCCGCAAGCGCGCTGGATAGTTGGTCATTATACCATCGACGCCCGCGGCAATCAGAATTTGCATCGCCTCGGGAACATCGACTGTCCACACCAGAACCTGGAGGCCTCGGGCATGCGCCTTCGCGCAGAACGCGGCGTCGACCATGTCGAAGCGCGGATTGACGGCGTAGGCACGCATTGCGGATGCGGCCTCGATCAGCATGTCACGATTTTTCTCGGCGAGCAGTCCGACGCGAATCGCGGGATCGAGCGCCCTCACCTTCTCGAGCGCCTTCCACTCGAAGCTCGACACCATCGAAGTCGTCATCGCATCGTGGGAGCGCATCAGCTCGCAGACCTGGCGCTCGACTGCGCCTTCCTTGATCTCGACGTTCAGTCCCAGCTTCCCTCGAACCGCTCGCATCACTTCATCGAGGGTCGGGATGCGCTCGCCGCGAAACGACTCAAATTTGAAGCTGGCATCGAGCCGCTGGATTTCCGCGAGCGTCAAATCCGCTACAGCGCCATGGCCATCGGTGGTGCGATCGACGGTCTCGTCATGAATCACCACGACCGCGCCGTCGCGCGTCGCTTGGACATCGAGCTCACACATGTCGGCACCCTCTTCTGCCGCGGCGAGGAATGCCGAAATGGTATTTTCAGGATGGGTCCCGCTGGAACCACGATGCGCGATCTTGAGCGTACGCCACCTCCGCCCGACCGAGGCAAAGGCTAAAGCCTGAGCCACCGCTGAAGCCCGTGCCACCCGGAATCCTACGTGCGCACAGGCGGCTGTGGCAAATTGCGCGGCGCGCGGCCTTCCACATGCATTCCATGCGGCGCCCGGTTCGGTAATTATCCACTCCGATGGCATCGAAGCCCGTATACCTCAAGGCGACATTCGAAACGCCCGCCGGACTAGCAGACGAGGCGGCCGGAATTCTCGTCGCCAATGGCGCACTGGGATGCGCGGTCGAGCGCGGCGGCCGAGCCGGTCCGAGGTCGCGCCGTCCGGTGACGCTCGAGGCATACTTCACGACGCTTCGACCGGCGAAACTGCGCGCGATTCGGCGCACGATGCGCGACGCTGGAATGCTCACCGATTCGGATCGCGATGGCGGAGCGCAATCGATCGTCGATCCCGGCTGGGCGACGATGTGGCAATCGCGTTTCGAGCCGCTGCGGGTCGGGGATCGTTTTCTGATTGTGCCGCCGTGGCATCGCGCGGCCGAGCCCGGTCGCATCAGCATCACAGTGCTCCCCGGACAAGCATTCGGAACGGGTCATCATCCGACAACGAGCGGCGCGCTGGTCGCGATCGATAACCTGGTCGCGCGCAGCAAGATCGCGCGCGCGATCGATGTCGGGACCGGCTCGGGAATCCTCGCGATTGCGATGGCGATGCTCGGGGTGCGCAAAGTCATGGCCATCGATAGTGATGGACTCGCTCTCGTCAACGCGCATGAGAATGCAGATCTAAACGGAGTGGCGGGACGCGTCGCGTTTTCGACCATGCCGGTCGCGCGGGTGCGAGGAAAATTCGACCTGGTGGTCGCGAACATTCTCAGCAAGACGCTGATCGCGCTTGCGCCTGAACTGAAACGTCTCGTCGCGAGCGGCGGTCATCTGGTGTTGGGAGGAGTTATCGCTCGCGAGGCGAAATTGGTTGCATCGCACTATGCTCCCGCTCTCCAGCTCACGAACAGTACGGTTTCGCGCGGTTGGACCACCCTGGTGTTCGCGAGGAAGAATACTCGATGAACCGCCCAGCCCGCTTCGTGCTGCAGCATCCCATCACTGACGGCATCGCGATCGTGGATGGCGCCGAGTTGCACCACCTCCGCGATGTGTTGCGGCTGCGCGAGGGCGCCACCATCGCGCTGATTGCTGCCCACAACGTCGAGCACCTGGCACGCATCGAAAGGTTCGAAGGCGATCGCGCGACGGTCCGAATCGAGAGGACTGCCGCGGCGGATGGAGGGGTGTCACTGACCCTCGCGACCGCCATCATCAAAGGTCCGAGGATGGATTTCCTAGTTGAAAAAGCGGCCGAGCTCGGCGTGACCGAACTGTGGCCGATGCTATGCGCGCGCAGCGTGGTGCGTGCTCCCGGCGCCGAGCGGATTTCGCGATGGCGGCGACTCGCGACTGCGGCCGCCAAACAGAGCCTTGCGCCAGTCGCTCTGGAACTTCACGAACCGATGCGATTCGCCGACTTGATCGAAACTCTCGCAAAAGACAGGCTCGCAGGAGGCGCGCCCGATACCGCGCCGCTCAAGGTGATTTGCACGATGGGAGCAGCGCCAATCGCATCGGTAGTTCGACGCGTCCAGCCGCGCGCCATCGTCGTCGCGTGCGGCCCCGAGGGCGACTTCACCGACGCTGAACTGCA
>JBGPMZ010000053.1:0-9237 GCA_041487255.1 Binataceae bacterium (SeqCode)
CGCAGTGGTACACGGGTGCCCACGAAGACCGGCGTCCCTCCGAGGATTTCGGGGTTGCTGTGCACGACTGCGGTAGCTGATTGCGCCATGCCTCGATTCTATCCCAGTCGAAGTCCTCTTCCCATGGCAACTCAACCCTGCCCCCTGTCCTTTTACGCCATAGCTTCCGGCACGCAATGAGAAAATACTGAAGAGTCATGGTCGCGCATTCGCGCGGACACAAGGAGGCTCTGTTATGGCCGCCGCTGTCAGTATTTCTGCTCCCCCGTCCTCGCCGTACGATCTCCGCGCGCAAGCTCGAGGCCAATCGTCGCAACGCGAAGCGGTCGACCGGCCCACGAACCGCGGAGGGAAAGGCGCGCGTCGCGCGCAATGCCGTCAAGCATGGATTCTTCGCGCGCATCGTTCGAATTCAAAGCGACGGACGTCCAAAGGCGAATGCGCCGCATAGAAGTGTTTATTTAGCTCTAGACTTTCTATACAGCGCAGAGAGCGCGCTCGGCGCAATTGCAGTTACAACCGAATATGCAAGAACAAACCCACTTCGGGCTGGAGGTTTGGTACTCCAAGCATGCTGGAAAATAGCGAAAACAAAGCCACTTGAGGCGATGCGGCGTCGATGCCGGCCAGTGGACGAAGTTGCAGAAACAAACCCATTCGATGGCGACGGCACGGAATCACCAAAATTACGAAACGAAGCCAAATGATCGAGGAAAATCAAGGATCCTTCTAAAGTAATCTATCGAATCGTGAGGCCGAAATCGCGAAAACAAACCCACTGACGAACTGCCAAAACGATGGCAATCGCGACATCCGCCGTGTGAGAATCGCGCGCGATGAAAAAGCGTAACCGACAAGGCGTCAGAACGCGCAAACTCGACTCACGCGAGCGATGGCTCGCGCTGCTGGTCGAATACATGGGCGGCCAGGAAAAGCCGGCATCGAAGAAGTATTGGGCGCCGCAGTTCGAATGCGCCTCACGTGCGCGCATCCGTGAAATCCAGGATGAGAAGCTGCACGCGATGCTCCCCTATCTCTACGATCACAGCGCGTTCTATCGCGAAAAGTTCCGCGCGGCCAAGCTGCATCCCGATGACATCCGAACGGTCGGCGACCTCGCGCGCATCCCGGTCACCAGCAAGAACGAGATGGCCGACGACGTGGCGAAAAATCCGCCTTGGGGTAGCTATACGCCGATTGACGATCGCACCTGGGCGAAGCAGGGCTGGATGGTGTTCTCGACCTCCGGTACGACCACCACGCCGCGCTCGTTTCGCTACACGGCGCTGGATCGCGAAATCTGGGCGCGCACCAGCGCCCGCGCTCTCTATGCAATGGGCATCCGCGCCGGCAACACCGCCTTGACCTGCACCAACTACAACCCGCATGTGTTCTTCTGGTCGACCCACTACGCGCTCAACCTGATGCATGTCACGGTGATTCCGGGCGGGGTGCAGACCGAGCGCCGGGTGCAGATGATCCAGCTCTACCAGCCGAATCTGCTGGTCGCGACGCCCTCGTACTCGCTTCATCTCGCGGGCGCGATGCGCAATGCGGGAATGAATCCGGCGTCGAGTTCGATCGCCAAGGTGATCTGCGGCGGTGAGCCCGCATCGGGAATTGCCTCGACGCGACGGCGCATCGAGCAGACCTGGAACGCCGAGTTCCACGACGTTTTCGGATGCACCGAGGCGGTTCCCGGTGGATGGGCCGTCACCTGCCGCGAGGGCCTCAAGCTGGATCCGGTTTCCACCCACGTGCAGGAGGATCTGCAAATCTGGGAGACCGTCGATCCGGTGACGATGGAGCCCGTCACCGCGGGTCAGCGCGGCCTCACCGTGGTCACCAATCTCAACTCGGAAGGGTCGCCGCAGTTGCGCTTCGTGGTCGGCGACTTCACCACGCTCGACTACGATCGATGCATATGCGGGCGCACATTGGCGCGCGCTCGCGGCGGTTTCGTCGGGCGCGCCGATGACATGCTCAACATTCGCGGGCAGAAGCTTTTCCCGAGCGTCATCGAAGAGGTCGTGCGCAGCTTCGATGTGCTGGGTGATGAGTTTCAGATCGTGCTCGAGAAGGACGGCGCGATGGACACCTTCACCATCGTCGCTGAAACACGTAAGGAGGTCCGACCGACAGAGAGCGAGCGTCTGATCCAGATGATCGCGGCCGAAGTGATTCGCCAATGTGAGCTGCGTCCGCGTATCGTGTTGGTGACGCCGGGCACCCTGCCGAAGACGGAGTTCAAGGCGCGCCGCGTGATCGATCGCCGTGAGGTGCTCTAGTTCCTTTCATGGTTGCCTTCAGCATCGTTCGGCGCTACAAGTCAGCAGTTGCATTTTGCAACTAACTATTTACGGAGGGCGCCATGAAGCTTTACGAATTTACTGGAGCACCGAATCCGCGACGGGTGCGGATCTTCCTCGCAGAGAAGGGGATCACGATTCCCTCCGAGCAGATCGATATCGCGGGTGGAAAAAATCGAACTCCCGAATTTCTCAAAATAAATCCGATGGGCGGACTACCGGTGCTGGAGCTCGACGACGGAACCGAACTCGCCGAGTCAGTCGCGATCTGCCGCTACTTCGAGGGACAACAACCCGAGCCGCGCCTGATGGGCATCGATGCGAAAGACGCCGCGATCGTCGAGATGTGGAACCGGCGCATGGAGATCGAGATTCTCAGCATGACGGCGGGCGCGTTCCGCAACACCAGCGCGTTCTTCAAGGGGCGCATCCCGCAGGTTCCGGAGTACGGCGAGATTTGCAAGAACGCCGCGCTGAAGCGCCTCGAATGGCTCGATACGGAGCTGGCGAATCGCCCCTACATCGCGGGCGACCGCTTCACGATCGCGGACATTACGGGGCTGGTCGGAATCGATTTCGGCAAGCCGACGGACATCCGCATCCAGCCGAATCAGAAGAACCTCGCGCGATGGCACGAGTCAGTATCGAGCCGTCCCAGCGCGAAGGCTTAGTCGCCCTCACTCCTATCTCTCCCAGTAGGGAGAGAAGGTGAAGGAAAGCAGCCGGCCTTCGGATCCTTCAAGGCAGGTTCGGGGTGTAAAGCTGGTAGAGCATCAGATACACGATGACGCCGGTCACGGAGACATAGATCCAAAGAGGCCAGGTCCATCGCGCGATCCTGCGATGACTCGCGAATCGAGAGCGCAGCGCGAAGTACAAGGTTGTAAGTGCGAGCGGTACGATGAGTCCGGCCAGGATCACATGCGGAATGAGTATCGAGAAGTAGACGGGACGGATCCAACCCTGGCCGGTGAACAGGATGTCGCCGACCTCATAGTGGAATATCAGATAGGAAGTAAGAAACACGGCTGAAACTACTACCGCCGAGATCATGCAGACGCGATGCGCCTGCACCCGCTTCTGTTTGATGAAGTAGAATCCCGCGAGTAGAAGTATGGTTGCGGTGGTGTTCAGGATCGCATTGAGCGGCGCGAGTGAGTAAATCGAAAACACTATCTTCCCGATGTTGATACGCCCGTCGCGATGCGACGGGCGTATCCGTTTCCTGCTATCTCAACCGATTGGCTCTTACTGTGGTACCGGCGGCGGCGGTTGCGCCGGTTTAGGCTGCCCCACTTGCGAATCGGCCGGTTGATCGGCGCCCGAAAGCGCCTTGCCTTGCGGAAGTTCCGGCAGCACTTCCGAGGGCTGCTCTTTTTGTCCAACTACTACGTGTTCGTCAGTCGAGGCCCAAATACGCATGCTGAGATCGGGGCGTAGCATGAGGTAGCAGAACGCGATGATCACGAGCGGGGTCACGGCCACGATCCACAATCCTTTGCGTTCCATCGCAAGGTGCATGAAGAACATCGCGACCAGGGCCGCCTTCGTGAGTGCGAGTGCGACCAGCGCGCCGACCATCACGGTCTTCGGAAGACCTAGACCATAGACGCCCAGTTCGGCGCCAGTGAGTAATGTCAAGTATATAAAGACCGCTATATAGCTAGGCCCTTCATGATGCTCAACTGCCCCGTGCGGTGCGTGTGCTGTTGCGGTTTCTGCCATCGCTATAACTCTCCCACTGAGTGTTAGCAGTTCAAATGAGATACACGAATGTGAAGATCAGAATCCACACTAGATCGACGAAGTGCCAGTATAGCCCCGCGACCTCGAGCAGCTTCGCTTCATGCGCGGTTGCTTCCTTGCCGATGGAGCCGAACAGAAGCGTCGACAAATAGACCACGCCGCCGAAGACGTGACATCCGTGAAATCCGGTCAGGATGAAAAACGTCGCGCTGAAGAGGCTGGTCTTGATCGAAAGCCCTTCGCCCCAAATCAAATGATGCCACTCTGACGCCTGACACCCGAGGAAGATCAGTCCGCCAAGGACCGTCAGCCCAAGGAAGAACTGCATCCGTTTCATGTTGCCATGCTGCACGCTCGACAGCGCTTCCACCATCGTCAAGCTGGAACAAATCAGGATGAAGGTCATCACCGCGGTGAGCGTAATGCCGAGCCAGTCCGCGGGATTCGGCCAGTTGACGTTGTACCATCGGAGCGCGCCATACGCCGCGATGGCGACGCCGAAGGTCATCGCGTCGCCGGCCAGGAATACCCACATTCCAAGTTTGCCGGAATTACCTGGGGTCAGAGAGGGTTCCGACTCATCGTGGAATCCCTCGGCGTGAGTATCGAGTGCTGCGGCCTCGCTCATAGAGTCTCTCCCCTATCTCCAATGGGGCCGGTGCTGAGCCCCAACCTGCCAGTCATCCTAGTGTGTTTGCGAACCGGCAATTGACGAATCGTGACGACGATGTGCCCGGCGCCAGGTCAAGTACACCGCGCCGCCGACCACTGCGACCGTAGTGTATGGAACCGCCATCATGAAAAGTACGCTGTTGTTGAATGCGTGGCCGCCGATATCATTGGGACCTAGCCCGCAGACCGCACACGCACCAGCAACTCGCGGCGCAAGCGCGATAGTCAGTGCGGTCAGACCGGTTGCTATCGCAAATAGTTTTTCCAGGCGCATTGCCGATACTCCTTCGACCGATACTAAGTCAGATAGACCAGCACAAAAAGAGCCGGCCAGATCGCGCATACGAAATACCAGTAGATTGCGCAAATCTCCACCGCTCCGGAATTCTTCGCGTTGTAGCGCCCGCTCATCGCGGCGATCACCACGCACCCGAGCCAAATCACCGCGGCGGTCACGTGCGCGCCGTGCAAGCCGATCAGGGTATAGAAGGTCGCGCCATAGGTGCCACTCGATAGCTTCAGTCCGTGCGCCACCAGCCGCACCCACTCGCTGCCCTGGATCACGAGGAAGGTAGCGCCAAGTATCACCGTAATTCCGAGCCATCGGCGCAGCATTCGCTGACGATTCTGATGAACCGCGCGCACGCCGAGGTACATCGTCATAGCGCTGCTCATCAGCACGAAAGTGTTGATCCAGGTGACGAAGATCGGGAGGCGCGGAAGACCCGGCGGCGGCCAGAATGGCGCCTCGCCCCTATACACGAGGAACGGGCCGACCAGCCCGCTGAACAGCATCATCTCGCTCGCGATCAGCATCAGGATCGCGATCTTTCCGCTCGAGATAAATGGCTCGGTCGCGCCATCGCCATCGAACGAATCGCGGCGTGGACGCCTGGCCGGTGTTATCAGTGGCCTTACTTTGGCCGCCATTGCGCGAGACTCCGTCATCTCAATTCTTCACCAGGATCGTGATCAGCGAGACCGCCACCAGTACTCCGATGATCGCGAAGATGACCATCAGAACCTTGCGATTCTGTTCGCTCCTGTATTCGCGGGTTACCAGGTTGGTCGGCATATCCAATCTCGTACTAAACCTTGTCCAGCACCATCACGAGGAGGACCGCCGGGAGATAGAGCAATGATGCGAACATCACGCGTCGCGCTGCACCGGCGGTTTCGGGACCTCGCACCAACACGATGGCCGGGAGCAGCATCGCGCATCCGAGCGCGATGCTCGTTACCAGGTATGCAAGTCCGGCAAATCCCATCAGCGTCGGCAACGCGCCGACCACGAGAAGGACAATACTCGCAACGACGATGACTGGATTCTCAGGATAACTGTTCTCGCGATCGAGTGGGATCAGCCACAACCTCGCGCGCTTGTAGTCCGCCCGATAGATCTTTGCGATCGCAAGCGAATGCGGCAACTGCCAAAGGAACATGATGCCGAACATCACCCATGGCTCGAGGCTGAGGCTTCCCTTTGCGGCGGCCCATCCCGCAACGGGAGGAAGCGCGCCGGGAATCGCACCGACGATATTGCAACTCCACGACACCCGCTTCAGCGGCGTGTATGCGAACAGGTAGCTAATCGCGATCGCCGCGGTCACCATCGCGGACAGCCAGTTCACGGTGAGCAGCAGGTATCCGAGTCCCGCCGCAGTCGCGATCGCACCGAACCATAGCGCATCGACCGCTTCGATACGGTTGTCGGGGATAGGGCGATGCCGCGTGCGATCCATCATCGCGTCGGTGTCGCGCTCAATGTACTGGTTGAGTGCGAGGGTGCCGCCGGAGGCGAGCGCGGTTCCGATCAGCAGGTTGAGTGCGACGATGGTCTCGAATGCGCCGGCGGCGCCGAGGTAGTAGCCGGCGAGCGTTGTCACCAGCACCATCGCGGTGACGCGGGGCTTGGTGAGTTCGAGGTACTCCCCCGCGCGGCCGCGGGCCGCGTCGAAGCGCGCCTCGAGTATTGCGGGCCTTGCGTTCATGCGGTTACTTGGCGAGGCGCCACGACTTCCGCTCCGGGCGCTGTCTGCCGCACGACCAATTGGGCGCCGCGTATACCGTACAGCCTCCACGCTCGAATCGTGATGGTGAGGCTGGTGACCAGGATTGCGGCGCCGATCGCGACGTGCAACGTCGTCGGGAGCACCGCGCGCCGGCTCCAAATGGTAATCGCGCCGAGGCAGATTTGCGCGGTGAGCAAGACCATCAGCGCCAATGCGGGGCGACGCATTTGCGGCTCGGCGCGATGAGTCGTGAGCACTCGCGCGACGGTCCACGCGATAAAGCATGTGACTACTATCGCACCGCATCGATGAATGAAGTTTATCGCGATGAACTCATTCCACAGCGGCGGGACGGCCTGGCCGAATGAAGCAGGAAAATCGGGAATCGCCAGTCCGGCGCCGATATGCCGCATCAGCGCGCCGATCAGGATTTGCACATAGATAATTCCGGTGGTGATCGCCGATAGCTTCGCGAGCGGAATGAGTGCCGGGCTTTCCTCGCGCGGCGTCGTCGCGATGAACCATGGACTGGTGAAGATCGCCAACGCAACGACGATGCAGAAGAACACATTCGCCGTCGCGGTATGCGCCATCGCGATCGGCAATGGGATCAAGAAGAGAACCGTGATGCCTCCGAGGATCGCCTGCGCTATCACGAGCGCGAATGCGGCCACGGCAAGAACGCGGACCCAGTAGCGCGGCTCGCGCAGGATCGCCCACAGCATCAGCGCAAACGTCAGCATCGAGACGATGCCGGCGACCACACGATGACTGTATTCGAACAGCACGCCGCCCTGGAGCGAGGGAATCAGCTTGCCGAATGCGAGTGGCCAATCCGGCACCGATAGTTCGGAGCCGGTCGACTTCACGAGGCCGCCCGCGAAAATCAGCACGAAGGTCGCGCTCGCGAGCAGCACCGCGAACCGATGCAGGCCGTTATTTCGAGTTTCGCTCAAAATGAAACTAACTTTGCGAAATACGCCTCGTCAGTCGGCCGCGGCGCTAAGATGTTCCGGCGGCACGTTCTGCGGCCAGTAGTCCTCCGTGGTTTCCGGCGAGCTATACTCGTATGGTCCGCGATAGACAGTCGGCAGCTTGCCCGGCCAATTGCCATGGCCCGGATGAACCGGCGTGGTCCACTCGAGTGTATTGGCATGCCACGGATTCTCGGTCGCCTCCTCGCCCCACCAGTAACTGTAGATGAAGTTGAACAGGAAGATGAACTGCGCCGCTCCGAGTATCAGCGCGCTGACTGAAATGAACTCATTCATCCCCTGCAGGGGCTTGAGAAAATCGTACTGCAAGGGGTTGTAGATGCGGCGCATGTGGCCGCCCATCCCAAGGATGTGCATCGGAAAGAAGGTGCCGTTGAATGCGATGAAGGTGATCCAGAAGTGTACTTTGCCGATCTTCTCACTCATCATTCGGCCGAACATCTTCGGATACCAATAGGTAATCGCCGCGAAGATGCCGAACAGGCTCCCGCCGAATAGTACATAGTGAATGTGCGCGACGATGAAGTAAGTATCGTGGATGTACATATCCACCGGCGTGGAGGCCATGAAAATTCCCGACAAGCCGCCGATCACGAACATCGCCACGAACGACAGCGCATTCAACATCGCCACCGTGAAGTGGATGTTTCCCTTATACAGCGTGCCGAGCCAGTTGAAGGTCTTGATAGCCGACGGTACGCCGATCACCATCGTGGTGAGCATGAAGCTGGTTCCGAGCGCCGGGTTCATTCCGGACTGGAACATATGATGGCCCCATACGATCCACGACAGGAACGCGATCGACGCCATTGCATACGCCATCGCGCGATAGCCGAAGATCGGCTTGCGCGAGAACGTCGCGATCATGTCGGACGTGATGCCCATCGCGGGCAGAATCATGATGTAAACCTCAGGATGCCCGAAGAACCAGAACAGATGCTGCCACAGTAGCGGCTCGCCCCCGCCTGAGGGCAGGAAGAAGTGCGTTCCAGCCATGCGATCGAAGAGCAGCAGCGCGAGCGCGGTCGTGAGCACCGGCAGCGCCAGCAGCAGCAATATCGCGGTGATGAAGAGCGACCAGATCACTAGTGGTAGCCGGAAAAATGTCATCCCCTTGGTACGCATGTTGATGATCGTCGTGATGTAGTTGATCGCGCCCATCAGCGAGCCGATACCGAGCACGATGATGCTTATGCACCAGAGGTTCTGGCCCCAGTCGACGCCGGTATAGTTTGTTACCGCGCTGAGCGGTGCGTATGAGGTCCATCCCGCGGCGGCGGCGCCTCCGGGAACGAAGAACGACGACAGCATGATCAAGCCGGCGACCCAGCTGATCCAGAACGAAAGCATGTTGAGGACCGGGAAGGCCATGTCGCGCGCGCCGAT
Source organism: Binataceae bacterium (SeqCode) (assembly GCA_041487255.1). Classification (GTDB taxonomy): domain Bacteria; phylum Desulfobacterota; class Binatia; order Binatales; family Binataceae; genus DATGKG01. Next base: position 9,121 of record JBGPMZ010000053.1, read on the forward strand.
CATCAAGGGAATCAGCAAGTTGCCGAAGGTCCCGACCAGGATCGGCATCACCACGAAGAAGATCATGATGGTGGCGTGCATGGTGAACATCGAGTTGTAGGTGTTGGGGGTGATGGC
>JBGPMZ010000054.1:0-9146 GCA_041487255.1 Binataceae bacterium (SeqCode)
ACATCATCGACGAGGCGCATCAGCTCACCGACCAGGCTTTCAACGCGCTGCTGAAGACGCTCGAAGAGCCGCCGCCGCATGTCAAGTTCATCCTCGCGACGACCGAGCCGCAGAAGATGCCCGAGACGATTCTGTCGCGGCTCCAGCGCTATGATTTCCGGCGCATCGCGCTGCAGGTGATCTTCGCAAGGCTCAAGGAACTCGCCTCACGCGAGGGCGTCAACGTCGAGGAGTCCGCGCTGCTGCTCCTGGCGCGCGAGGCCGGCGGCAGTATGCGCGACGCCGAGCGCATGCTCGAAACCTCGATCGCTTGCGCCTCGGGCGATGTCGTCAACGAAGCCGAAGTCGCCTCGACCCTGGGAGTTGCGAGCCGCAGCGTGGTCTACGCGCTGTGCGATGCGGTCATAAACAAGGATGGGGCGAGCGCGTTGCGTAAAGTGCGCGAGCTGCATTCGCGCGGCGCCAACCTCGAATCGCTGGGGCGCGACCTGCTCGAGGCGCTGCGCAATATCGCGGTCGCGAAGCTCCCTTCCAATGATTCCATGACGCCGCTCGCCGACCTTCCAGATCATGAGGCGACCGAGCTCAAACGCCTGGCCGAGACCGCGAGCAATCGCGACGTGATGCGACTGTTTCGGCTGATGGCGGAGGCGCAGGAGGAATTGCTGCGCTCGCCATATCCAGACCTGCTGATGGAGATGGCCGTCATCCGCATGGCCGCGCTCGCGCCGGTGATGGACGCCGACGAATTGCTGCGTGCGATCGGAAACGGCGGCGGCGGACCCGCTTCGTCGTCGGGTTCGAGCGGAGGCGGCGCATCGTCAGGCGGAACGTCGGGCCGCTCCTCGGAACCAATCGGTACCCGCCGCATGAAAGTGGAGGGCGAGGTCAACGCGACCGCGCCTGCTCGGGCGCCGTCGCCGGCGCCATCTCCAACATCCGCGAGGCCAACGGCGCCGCTGGGGGCGGGAATCGCGCAAGGATCGATGAAACCTGACTTGCCCGAGCTGCGCGATTTCATCCGCACGCGGCGCGCGGCGCTCGCCGGATTCATGGAGCAGGGCGCCTCGCTCGCGCTCAATGACGACGTGCTCAGTGTCAACGCCCGCAACGACATCTACATCCGCTACCTCAGCGACAATCGTGCGACGATTGCGGAACTGGCGGGCGAGTTTTTCGCGCGTCCGATCAAAGTCGAAGTGTCGTCGAACGGAACCGTGGTGAGCACCGCGACATCGAAGACGCCCGCCGCGAATCCCTCAGCCAATGGAGCGGCCACAGTAACCGCGCCGGAAGTTCCCAAGATCGAAAATGCACCGTCGCCCGAGATTGAGCCGAAGCTGACGATCGTCCGCGACGCATCTACCGCTGCGCCGCCAACCCTGGTCGACGCCGCTCCCTTATCGCGCGCCGGCGGACCCGAGGATCGCCAGGCGGTGCTGCAGGATCCGGACATGCGGCGCATCTTCGATGAGCTCGAAGCGCGGCTTGTCGAGGTGCGCATAACGCCAGATACTGAGCCGATCGAGAAGAAGGACGCCGACGCTACCGGGAAGAGTTAGGCTTCGCGTCGAGGAGTAACCGTCGTGGCAGAGTTTAACATCAGCGAACTCTTTCAGCAGGCTCAGCAGCTGCAGGAAAAACTCAAGACCGTGCAGGAAGAGGCTGCGAGCAAAACCGTCGAGGCGCAGTCGGGCGGCGGGATGGTGAAAGTGATCGCCGACGGCTCGATGCGCATCCGCCGCATCACCGTCGAGCCTTCGCTGCTCGCCGCGAATGACAAGGCGATGCTCGAGGACCTGATCGTGGTTGCGGTGAACGATGCGCTCGCGCGCGCCCAGCAACTCATGAGCGAGGCGATGGGCAAACTCGGTCCAATGGGTCTTAAAATTCCCGGCCTCGGAGGAGACTAGCCTCCTTGCCATTCGAGACCTCACTCGGTGCGGAGCGCCACCCTCTCTCTTTTGACTTATCTTCAGCCTCGGTACCGGCCTCAGGTGGCGCTGCGCGCCGCTTGGAGAGGGAATAAGGAACGAGGACAACTTTGTCTGATCCGATCAAGCGACAGGATGGGCTCCCGCCCGCGATGACGCGGCTGGTCAAGGAGCTGTCGCGGCTACCCGGCATCGGCGAGAAAACCGCCTCGCGCCTCGCGTTCAATCTGCTCAATCGCCCGCGCGACGAAGTGATCGCACTCGCGGAAGCCCTGCTCGAAATGAAGGAGCGCGTCGGACTGTGTACAGAATGCTTTGGATTGTCGGATAGCCCGCGATGCCAGATCTGCGAAAGCGAAGCGCGCGAGCACGACGTGGTATGCGTCGTGGAAGGACCCGCCGACCTGATGGCAATCGAGCGCGCGCGTAGCTTCAACGGCGTCTTCCATGTGCTGCACGGAGCGCTCGCCCCGCTCGATGGCATCGGTCCCGACGACTTGAAGATGAAGGAACTGCTCGCGCGCATCGGCGATCCGCCACGCTTCCGCGAATTGATCATCGCCACCAACGCGACAGTGGAAGGCGAGGCGACCGCGCTCTACATCGCGCGCATGCTGAAACCGCTGGGAGTCAAAACCACCCGCCTCGCGCGCGGACTTCCGGCCGGCGGCGACCTCGAATACAGCGACGCCGCGACCCTCGCGTCCGCGCTGACCGGCCGCCGCGAGCTGTAATCATAAGGAACTTCGTTGTCAGTCTTTCGCGCGAGGCGCGGGATGCTTGGTGGCGCGAATCGCGTCGGCGAGCTGAGCGCTAACGGCGCCGAGCGCGCGACTAAGGGTTGCCGGAGGAGTCTCTCCGCTACGCGCTGGATCGCTTAGGTTGATTTCTCCGGAGTTGAGAACATCGCCCCCGTTGGGATCCTTGATCTCCCACCGCCCCATGATGTCCGCGGTCCCCTTCGAATCGGTATCGAAGCCCGTTATGTCCATCGTGATTTGGTAGTCAAGGCTGATCGGCCGATACCACGGGAACGTCGTCACATGCGCGCCGAGCAGAGTCATGAGATTTTGACCAAGTACGCTGACGAAGTTCTTATCGAGTGGCTCCGCCCATCGATTGATCTCCGATAGATCGACCTTGTTTGGTGAGCTCCGCGTGACGATCTCAGGACGCGCAAGATAAGCGGGAAACTTGACCGGCCCCAAGCCTATATCGATTTCCCTTGCGCCTCGGCCGGCGCCGTAGGTTATTGGAACGCCGCGCGCGGAGGCCTCCATCGGCGTCAGGACGAAAAACTGCGACGGGTCCTTGGCCGGTTGGAGAAGCTCCCCCACCGAGCATCCCGCCACGCACAAAATGGCGGCGCAGGCCAACCCCAGGCGAAGCCGCGTCATCGCTTCATTCCCGGCACAAAGCGGCCTCGCACCAACGAGCTGGGATTGCGTTGCAGCATGTCCGCAAGCTCGTGGACCGCGTCGGCGGCGGACGACAGATCCTGCAGCGTCTGGTTGAGCTGATAGTTCAGCGGCGATTCCGGTTCGACTGCATGCTGCAAGCGCACGAGCGTCACTTCCATCTGTTTCAAAGCTTCCCCCGCCTGCCTGGAACTGCTGGTCAGGCTATCGCCCAGCGGACCGACCTTGTTACCGACCTGATTGGCGAGTACCCGAATGCTCAGCGCCGCGGCGGACAGGTCTTTCGCCGCCAGCCCAAGTTGATTCACGCTGTTCTTCAAATCGGCCGAGTTGACAAACTTGTTGATGCCCTCCGCTGTCTGGCTCAGCGATTTGATGAGGCCCGGGATATCGGCTTTGCCCAACTCCTCGACGACTTTGGTCAGGGTTTCCTGCGCCTGTTCCAATGCGGTGGGCAATACCGGAATTTCCACGATCCCTTCGTAGCGCTGCTCTCCCTCCAGCGTATTCATCGAGAACTTCGCTTCAGTTCCCGGATGCATGTCGAGGTCGATATACAAAACTCCGGTAACAAAACTCTGCATGTGCAGTTCTGCCCGCAATCCCAGTTCGATCGCGTGCCGCATGACCTCCGGCGCGCTCAAGTCGTCTTGCGCTCCCCGTTTTTCGATCTTCTGGGAGTCGATATCGATTACGACCGGAATATTGACGTTGGGCGATGCACTCTTGCTCTGCAATCCGATCCCGTTGAGGCTGAGCAGGATCGCATCGACGGTGCCGATATCGACGCCGCGAAATTTGACCGGCGCGCCGACCCGCAGTCCATTCACATCGCGATCGAAGTACAAAACGTAGCTGGTCTTGCCGGTAAAAAATCGGCCCGATCCCAGGAGCGTGATGCTGATGACACTGAGCACAATCGCGCCCAACACAAATGAGCCTACCAGGGTAGGGCTGAAGCGTTTACCCATTGGACCTCACCGATGAGGACGCCGCCGTAGCAGTCGCGTCCTTGTTTTCGTCGCCCTTTCCGGCGCTGGCCTCGCGGTCTGGCGATTCGCCACGGCTCAGGAAGCGATGCACCACGGGGTTGTCACAATGTTCGAGAAGATCTTTTGGATTCCCGTTCGCGCCAATGGTGCGACTTTCGGGATCGAGATAAATGCTGTTGTCCGCGATGGTAAAGATACTCGCCAGCTCGTGGCTGACGACCACCACCGTCGCGCCCAGGTGATCCCGCAGTTCCAGAATGAGATCGTCAAGCAGCCGCGAACTAATCGGATCGAGGCCGGCCGACGGCTCATCGAAGAACAGCACCTCGGGATCCAGCGCGATCGCGCGTGCGAGGCCGGCGCGCTTCTGCATCCCGCCGCTGATCTGACTCGGATAGTAATTCTCGAAGCCCTTGAGCCCGACCAGCGAGAGCTTGAGCGACGCCATCTCGTCGATTTGATCGCGCTCGAGGTCGCTGAACTCCTCGAGCGGCAGCGCAACGTTCTCGGCCAGTGTCATCGAGGACCACAGCGCGCCGCCCTGATAGAGCACCCCGAAGCGGCGCACCATCCTGCGCCGCTGGAGCGGATCGGCTCGGGTGAAATTGAGATCGCCATACCAGACCTCGCCTTTGGCGGGTTCGTTGAGCCCGATCATATGGCGCAGCAGCGTGCTCTTGCCGCATCCGCTAGGGCCCATGATGACGAACACCTCGCCGCGATTGACGGTAAAATTCAGATCGCGCATCACCACGTAGTCGCCATACGCCATGGTGAGATCCTTCACGGCGATATGCGCCTGGCCATGCGCGGGCGCGGCGAGCTCGTCTGCGGCGGGTCTTCTATTATGATGAGTGGGCAAGGTATTTCCGGGTTCAGATATTGAGGACGTGGAATATTACTGCGAAGATTCCGCAGGCCACGACGACATACACGATACCGGTGACGACCGCCGCCGTCGCCGCATCGCCGACCGCCGAGGAGCTGTTGCCGCATTGCATGCCGCGCAGGCATCCGGCGACCGCGACGATAACACCGTAGACCGTAGCCTTGACCACGCCGCCAATCGCGCCGCCGAGGGTGAGGGCATGCATCGCCTCGCGAATAAACGAATTCAGCGTGATACCGAGCATTCCCGCGCCAACCGCGGCGCCGCCGAGGATCCCAACGAAGTCGGCATAGATGCACAGCAGTGGCATCATGAGGAACAGCGCGACCACGCGTGGCAGCACCAGGAACTCGATCGGCGAGACGCCCATGGTGGTAAGCGCATCGATTTCCTGGGTCACCTTCATGGTCCCGAGTTGCGCGGCAAACGCGGCGCCGGTGCGGCCCGCCATGATGATCGCCGTCATCATCGCGCCCATGTCGCGCACCATCCCGATTCCTACCAGATCGGCAACATAGATTGCGGCGCCGAACTGCTCGAGCTGGACCGCCCCCATGAACGCGAGAATCACCCCGACCAGGAAACTTATCAGCGTCACGATGCCGAAGGCCTTGGCGCCGCAATCCTGGATCGCCACCGCCAAATCGACGCCGCGGAAGCGCGCCTTGCCGCGCACGAATCTGCCCAGCGCGATCGAGAGCTCGCCGAAGAATTCGAGGAATTCCGAAATGCCGGCCAGAAATCCGACGACCTCCCGCCCGATGCGGGTCACAAAGCCCGGCTCGTCGGCGGCTTGAACGCGAGCACCTTCGTTTTCAGGAACGGTTTCCGAGAGTTTCAGCAGCGCCTTCAAACCGTCGGGCAGACCGCTGCGATCTTCATCGATGTGGTTGTGTCTGCAACGCTGGCTGATCTTGTCGACCACCGCCAACAGGCTGGAGTCCCATCCGGTCAGCGCGGCGGAGTCATACATCAGCTTGCGCGGCCGCGCCGCATCCACTTCGCGGATCACGGGTGCGAGCGGCGGAAGATCTCGCGTCAGGCGCCACTCGCCGATCAGGTGAATCATCAGCCCCGACGTCATTGGCTCGACCGAGAGCTTCGCGGGTTCGCGAATCGTGTCGGTCGTGGTTTGTCTCGCTTCGGGCATGCGACGGGCGCCTGAGGCCCATCAGACAAACTACTGGCAGCGTAAGGGGCGGGCAACGCCGTAGGAGCACTTCGGTCGATCGGCGAAAGCGCCGTGCTCTATCAGGCGCGGGCGGATTTGCGCTCCTCGAGGACCTTCCGCGCGATGCGAAACGCCGCCACTCCCGCCGGCATCCCGCAGTAGACCGCGATTTGAAGCAGCGTCTCCTTCAGCTCGTCGAGGGTGCATCCGTTTTTCAATGCGCCACGGAAGTGCAACTCGAATTCCTCGGAGCGATTGAGCGCGGCGAGCATCGCCAGATTGATCAGGCTGCGCTGCTTCTTCGCCAGCCCCGGCCGTGCCCAGATGCCGCCCCACGCGTGCTCGGTCACCATCTGCTGGAATTCGCGATTGAAGTCATCGATGCCGGTCAGCGCGCGATCGACATATTCGTCGCCGAGCACCTCGCGGCGAATCTTCATGCCTTTCTCGTAAAGCTCCGAGGCCATGTGGATCTCCTGGCCGGACGCCTAATCCGGAATGCGAACCGACTTTAGTCGGGTATAAAAGATGGGCTGCCGGTCTTCGCTGTCTGTCCTCCATCGGCAACGAACGCGGCTCCGGTCACAAACGAGGCGAGGTCGGACCCGAGGAACAGCACGACATTGGCCATCTCCTGCGGCAGTCCCAAACGGCCGAGCGGAATCGCGCGCAAAAAGCCCTCCGCGATACGCGGATTGACCAGCGACTGTTCCAACAACGGCGTGTGAATCGCGCCGGGGCAAACGCAGTTGCAGCGGATTCCGTCAGATGCGTACTCGACGGCAACCACCTTGGTCAGATTGATGATGCCGGCCTTGGCGGCGTTGTACGCGACGATGCCGTAATCTGCGTACAACCCGGAAATCGAGGCCGTGTTGACGATCGCGCCGCCGCGCTGCGCCTTCATGATCGGAATCGCTTTCTTGATGGTGCGGAAAACCGCACTGAGGCCGACGTCGAGGGTCTTGTCCCACACCGAATCGGGAACCTCACCGGTGCGCGTGACTGCCTGCTGATTCTCGGGCGCGGGCGGAAGTCCGAAGGCGTTGTTATGCAGGAAATCGAGGCGGCCGAACTGCTTGGTGGCGAGCGAGATCATCGCATCGACATCGGCCTCGCGCGTCACATCGGCGCCGATGGCGACGGCTTTTCCACCATTGCGCGAAATCTCCCGCGCGACCGAATTCGCGGTCTCCTCGTTGATATCAGCCACCACCACCGCGCCGCCCCGTTTCGCGAACTCCATCGCGGTCGCCCTTCCGATTCCGGACCCGGCGCCGGTAACTATTCCAGCCTTGCTCTCGAACTTCATGGTTGTAACCTCATCGCTCCAGGAACTCGGGCAGTATCAGAGGAGCGCTCGCGCGGTCAAATCGTACTGGCCTTCGGTCCGAAGAGGCGCTATAGCACCGATTGCAAGCACGACGAAAAATCTCCGGCGAGGAGGGTCGCACGATGGCCAAGAAACAGGGACGTCTCAATCTGAAGAACGCACAATACTCGATGCCGGCGGATGCCGCCGCGTATCAGAGCCCGCCGTTTTACTATCGCGGCACGCGCTCCATCGCGGTTGCGTTCGAGACCGATGCCGAGGCCGCACTCGATGCGCTGCCGGCCCCGCTCGCGCTCCCCGAGCCCGCTACCGCGGTGCTTTCGTTCTACGAATATCCGTGGACGACCTTCGGTCCGTACAATGAGGCGATTCTCTCGCTGCTGGTCGAGCACAAGGGCCGCCCGATGACCTACATCATGCACATCGCGGTGACCACCGAACCGCCGATGCTCGCAGGGCGCGAAATCTGGGGCTTTCCCAAAAAGCTTGCGCAGATCGAATTCAAGAGCGAGCGCGACATGTTTTACGGCACCCTCGAGCGTCCCGCCGGAGTGCGCCTCGCCAGCGCGATCGTTCGTCCCGAGCGACCCGCGCCCAACGGGCATTCGTCCGGGCCTCCGGCGGTGAGCATGCGGCTGATTCCATCGGCCGAAGAAAACGGGAAGCCGGTGTGCGCCGACATTATCGAGACCAGCACGCAGGTCAAGGTGCATGAGGCGTGGACCGGAGTCGGCTCGATCGCGTTCGCGGAGGCCTCGCGCCTGGATCCGTGGAATCGGCTGCCGGTCAAGCGGGTGATCCAGGCCAGCTACACCCTGAGTGAGATGACGCTGGGCTTCGGCAAGGTGATCGATCGCCTGGAGTAGTTCTTTCGATTCGGAGGCAAGCGGCACTCCTCCTTTTGTCATTCTGAAGCGAGCGAAGCGAAACTGAAGAACCTCGGAAGAGGTGCGGGATCGCATGTCACTTCAGCATTCGCACGGTGCGATGCCTTCGCGATGATGGTGGCATGCGGATGCTCAGAATGACGGAAGAAGATCTTCGGTTTTGGACGCCATGCAAATAGACAACGATAAGGTTGACGACGTTGTTCTCGCGCTGCTCCAACTCACTCTGCATGATGGCCTCAGAGCGTGGAAAGGTTTTGATTGGGACACTCTCCACCGCCTTCATGAGAAGGGCTTCATCTCCAGTCCTGTCGGCAAGGCGAAGTCCGTCCTCCTGACTGAGTCCGGGCTCCAGGAGTCGGAGCGTCTCTTCAAGGAGTTTTTTGCGAAAAAAGTAGTTGCCGCTGGCAGGTCGGCGAGTATCCAGGCGGGCGCCGCCACAGAACCTTACACCATGAAGCCGCCGTCGACGCTGATGACCTGCCCGGTCACCGCTCCAGCCGCATCTGACGATAGCAATGC
>JBGPMZ010000055.1:0-9118 GCA_041487255.1 Binataceae bacterium (SeqCode)
GGCGCCATCCATCGCGAATATCAGCACGTGGGTGGAGGCAGGCGAGGGTGGCGGCATCGGCTTGAACTGCTGTTCGCCGCCGTTCTGCAGCGTCTCTCGTACCAACGCGCACGACGATTCCAGCATCAACGCCATGACGATGGCGACGAGAGCAATCAGATATCTCCGGGGCATTCACTTAATCATATCGTCGGGGGAAGTGGGCCCTCCTGGCGCATGCGGCGGGACTGAGCAGAGACCAGGCCAAGGTGGCGATGGACACCTGCATCATAGCGGGGAACTGCACTACCGGCAGTACCGGCCAAGTCGTGGCCTACGCCAACGCGCAGCAGGCGCTAACCCAGGAAAAGATGACCATTTGGCAGGATCTTTTCAAAAACGCGCCGAACACCTCGCAGGCGGTTTCGCTGAAAAACCGACTCGATCAACTACAGTCACAGAAGCATCAAATCGTGCATCAGGCCTTCAACTCGGCCAAAGGCGCCGATAGCTCGACGGCTCCAGCGCAGCAGCAATAACAGCATCCTCCCCCCGAAGCGGTAACGGCGGTGCTCCCGACCCACCGGGACGCCGCCGCGACCCGGTTTCCGTTGCAGCTATGCGCCGGCGATCGGCGACAGTACCTTCCTGGCGAGAAACTCCGAGAGATCCTCGATACTCGAGGCGGTGATTTCGTGGCCGCAGTCGTACTCGCGGAATGTCACCGGCACCTCCAGCTCGCGCAGATGTTCCAGCGACTCCTTCGCGCGCGCGAGCGGAATCATGTCGTCGGCGCGGCCATGTTGGATGAGCGTTGGCAGGCGCTGTATCGCATCGAGATTCGTGAGGTTGCTCTTCAGCTCGGGCGGAAACCAGGTCGAAAGCGCCGCCAGCGCCGCGAATCTCTCGGGCTGGCGGAATGCGAGCCGAAACGCCATCACCCCGCCTTGGCTAAAGCCCAGCATCACCAGCTTGCGCGGATTGACCGGATAGCGCGCGATCGCGGCATCGATGAACCTTGCCGCGCGATCGACCGCCTCGTCGACCTGATCCTCGCGCGGCTGCGAACCCATCCGGATTGGAAACCATCCGTAGCCCGAGACCGGACCGATCGGCACTTCCAGCGGGCCTTGCGGTGCGATGACCATAAATTTTCCGCCTGCGATATAGGGCGCGAGGCCGAGCAGGTCAAGCGCATTGGCGCCCCATCCGTGCAGCGCGAGTATGGTGGGATAGGGGCCGTCCCCGGCGGGTTCGAATAAGGTGTGAATGAGATCCATCGGGTGCCTCGATTCGGGAACCCGACTGGTACGCTTCGGCCATCCCAATTGGTCAGATGGAGGGCATCATAGATGGCGCCGATCGAAGCCGCCAGACCATGCACCCCCTGTTCATCCGCAGCCTCAGGTCGGCTATCTTGTCCGCGTAGCCTCTGATGAATGTGCGACTGAATTGGGCGCGTCGAGCGTCTCAGCCCGACTGGGTAACCTGGGGAGTGCTCTTTCTCGCGCTTGCCGCGCTGGGCGCGACGCCCATCGCCAGCGGCCCAAGCGGCAAACTCATCGGCATAGTGAGCGGGTTCATTCTGTTCGGGCTGGTACTCTACCAAGTCTACCAGTTGCTGCTTCCGCTCATCGAAGACGGGGACCGCAACCTTGCTTGGGCGATTTTCATTCTGGTCGCGCTTCTGCTCGTGAAGACGATGGCGCTGCTGGCGTTTTCCGGCTTCGGCACCGACGTTGGTAGCTATCAGGCGTGGGCGCTACAAATCGCCGATCTCGGACCCGCGCACACCTATCAGCAGGGATACTTTCTCGACTATCCGCCTGGCTATCTATACGCGCTGTGGATGGCCGGGATCATCTCGCGGGCGATCGGCGCGGGCGGCGACACGTTGCGCATCATCGTCGAGAGCCCGGCGCTGATCGCGGACTTCTTCCTGTGCTTCGTCGTGTTTGCGTATGTCCGGCGCACCGAGCGTCGCGATCTCGCGCTGCTGGCGATGCTGATGGTGGCGCTCAATCCAGCGCTGCTGTTCGACACTGTCGTGTGGGGGCAGAGCGATTCGGTGCTGACGCTGGTGATGTGGCTGGCGGTCGTCGCAACCCTCGCCGGCGAGTACGAAATCTCATGGGCGCTGGCGGCGGTCGCGGTTCTCATCAAGCCCCAAGGACTGATGGTGGTGCCGGTGCTCGGATGGTGGCTGCTGCTGGAAGCTGACTATACGACCTGGCTGCGCTCCGCGGCCGTCTCGCTCGGCACCTTCATCATCGGAATTGCGCCGTTTCAAATTGGGCATCAGTGGAACTGGATCATCGACCTCTATACGTCGACCGCGGCTTATTATCACGAGACCTCGGTGAACGCTTTCAACTTCATCGCGCTGATCGGAGGGCTTCGCCAGATGGATTCCGGCACTATCGCGGGCGTGTCGTTTTTCGCGCTCGGGATGACGTTGCTGGTTCCGCTGTACGCGTTCGTGGGGTATGTGCTGTGGCGCGCGCGCAGTGCGAGGTCGCTCTTCTACAGCGCGTTCATAGCGCTGTTCGGATTTTTTCTGTTCGCGCCGCGCATGCATGAACGCTACCTGTACCCGTCGCTGATCTTCGTGATTCCGCTCGCGCTTGAAAGCTTCGAAATGACGATGGTGTTCGGGCTCCTGAGCATCACCTGTCTGTTCAATCTCGCCTACATCAAGCAGACGTTGGAGAGCGCGGCGGTGTTCCTCGACCCGCATGACGGTCTCGCGATGCTGATCTCGGTGCTGAACGTCGCCGCATTCGCCATTGCGGTTCGCTTCGGCATCACGATGTTGAGTCGCGAGGACCAAACGACCGAAAACTCGTTGCTGGACTTAGTCAAGCGATTTAGACCACCGGAAGCGCAAACGCGAATCAAGGCACCGGAGCCCGAATCGATACCGGCGCTGCCGTGGATCAGAATCGACACCATCATCATCGGGTTGCTGGTCATCGCGGCGGCCGCGACGCGTTTCTGGAATATCGGCAACCCGACCGAGATCGTTTTCGATGAGGTCCATTTCGTCGGCCAGGCGCGCCACTATCTCCATTCGGAGACCTTCCTGGATCCGCATCCGCCGGCGGCCAAGCTGGTGATCGCGCTAGGTATCTGGCTGTTCGGCGATCACTCGTGGAGCTGGCGGCTGGGCAACGCAACGCTCGGCACCATCCTGGTGGGCGTGACCTATTTGCTTGGGCGGCGGATGTTCAAGGATCGCCTCGCCGCCACGCTCGCGGCGGGGTTTGTCCTGCTCGACGGATTCTTCCTGGTTGATTCGCGAATCGCATGCATCGATATCGTGTACCTGACCTTCGCCGCGATCTCGTACCTTCTGCTGTTCCGTTTCATGCAGACCGACGGACTGCTGGAAAAGCGCAAGCTTCTGATCCTGGTTGGCATCGCGCTGGGAATCTGCCTGGGCAGCAAACTCTACATTCCGGTGATCGCATGCGTATTGGCGGCCGGCTTCGTCGCGTACAACGTATGGCGGATGCCGCCCGATCAGGTACTCATCGGCGGTTCCGCGAACGACGTTGATCCATATCGCGAATGGCGCGTGGTCGGCGCGGTGACCGAGCTCGCGATGGTGACCGCGATCGTCTATCTCTCTACCTTCCTGGTTCATTACCTGCTCGGATGGTGGGGCGGTATTTCCGATCTGTTCGATTACTACAAGCAAATCGTGTGGTACGAAAACTCCGTCTCCACCGCGACGCATCCGTACTCCTCGAAATGGTGGAGCTGGCCGATGATGTTGCGGCCGGTCGCGTACTGGCAGCATTTCCCGAAGGAAGGAAAAGTGTCGACGGTGTGGGGCGGCGGCAACCCGCTGATTTGGTGGGGCGCGCTGACCGGAATGACCTTTACCGCCATCTACGCGATCGAGCGGCCGACCATGACGCGCATCTTCCTGTTATCGGGCTATCTTGCTTACACCCTGATGTGGGTCTGGATCGGGCGCACCCTGTTCCTCTACCACTACATGCCCGCGGTCTATCTGGGTTTCCTTGCGCTTGCGGCGGTGCTCGCCGAATGCTGGTACGGTGGCGACGAGATGTTGTTCGAGCATCTCGCGATCCTTGCGACGATCGTACCCGCAATCCTCCTGGGTTTGGGAATGGGATGGGGCGCGGTCGCGCTTATCCTCATGCTCGGAGGATACGGCGCATCGTTGGTGCGATTTCCGCAGCACAGCGGAAAGTTCGTTTGCGCAACCTTCGTCCTCGTTGCAGTGATACTTTTTGTCTACTTCTTCCCGGTATGGACCGCGATGCCGATCGAGCGTGACGGTTACTACCACCGAATGTGGCTGCAAGGGCCGGGAATCAGGAATTGGATCTGACGATGCGCCGACAACAGAGGGGCGGGCGTATTCGCATCGCAGCAGCAGCCATTCTAATACTCGTGATGTTGGTCGCGGGCGCGCAGGGAGCTCATGCGGACCTGTTGCACAATGGCGACCTTTCCAAAGGTTCCGGCAATCAGCCGGACAACTGGCGCACCGAAGCATGGGTCAACGAACCGGACGCCGTGTCGTTCAACTGGACCCATCCGATGGCCGGCGGCGCCGGGCAACTCGAGGTCAACGCGACCAAAGCCAACGACGCGCGCTGGATGCAATCGCTCTCTCTCACTCCCGGCTGGTACCACATGAGCGCGGAAATCCGTACCGAGGACGTCGCCGCGGACAACAGCGGAGGGTCAATCTCGGTGATGGAAGACGGAATCATGTCGCCCGAAGTCAAGGGCACCTCAAAGTGGACGCAAGTCGGCTTCTACATGCGCGTCGGAAAGAAGGGCGCCGACGTCGATGTGGCGTTGCGCGTCGGCGGCTTTGGCAGCCTCAACACCGGGAAGGCATTTTTTCGCAATGCCGGCGTGGTCCCGGTCGATGCCCCACCGGCGGATGCCAAACCGATCTACGATCTCGAGAAGATCCGCAAGGACGCGGAGCCCAAGCCGATCGGGCAACCCTACTCGTTGGTGCTGGCCTATATGCTGCTGATCGCGATCGCATACGCGGGATGGTACCTGTTCGCGCTCGAGCCGCCCAAGGTTACGCGCGCGGAGGTGCGGCGCGAGTCCAGGAAAAAGGCGGCGCGACGGTGAACCTGCGCGAGAGCCTCGACAAACGGATCGAGAACACACTCTTTTACGTATCGCTTTTCACCTACGCGTACTTCTATCAGGCGGCCGACCAAAGCACCGCGGCGCGCTTCGATCTGATTCGCTCGGTGCTCGAACGCCGCACGCTGTGGATCGACGGATTCTGCGGCTACAACACCGCCGACATTATCAGCATCGGCAACCACTACTATTCGGTGAAAGCTCCCGGCGCTTCGCTTACCGGGTTGCTGCCGTGGAGCCTGGTGAGCTGGTTCCTCAGCGTACCGCTCGCCGCGCAGCACGAGCCCCTGATGTGGGTGCTCATAACGTATCTCACGATCGTGATTTCCATCAGCCTCCCGGTCGCGCTGCTGGTGGTCGTGATGTATCGCTTCGGTAATGCTCTGGGAGCCACTCCGGGGCGCAGCGTCGCGATTGCCTTGATCATGGCGTTTGCGACGATCCTGTTTCCCTATGCCACCGAGATGACTGGCGAGCCGATCGCCGCAGTATGCCTGATGACGAGTTTCTACTTCATCTTCACCGCCAAAGAGCGGCCCGACCTGCTGCGCGCGGGAGCGGCGGGATTTCTCGCCGGATGGTCGGTGCTCGGGGATTTTCCGAGCCTGCTGGTCGCGATCGCGATCGGTTTCTATTCGCTGCGTAAGCTTCCCAAATGGCGGCATGTGTTCAGCTTTGCGCTGGGCGCCGCGATCGTCGGCGGCATCCTGATGCTCTACAACTGGGGCGCCTTCGGTGGTCCATTTTTCATGAGCTACCAGGGCTACAAACTGCCCGAGAATCAGCAGTTTCCCGAGCAGGCGGTCGGTTTCGTCGGCCTCACCTATCCGCGCCTCCAAATTTTGTGGAACGTGCTGATCGATCCTCAGCGCGGGCTGTTTTTCTGCAACCCGGTTCTGCTGCTGGTGATTCCCGGTCTGGTGTATTTCTGGCGCAGCGGCAAGCACGCGGAATTCTATGTCGTGATCGAGGCAATCCTCGCATTTGTGCTCTTCAATGCCTCCTTCGGCGAGTCGATCATCTCATGGGGCGGCGGGACCGCGACCGGACCCCGTCAGGTGACCCCCGCGATGCCGTTCTTCGCCCTCGCGTTGGTCTTCCTTCCGCCGACCTACAACTACCTGATGGCCGGACTGGCAGGACTATCGACCCTCTATATGCTCGCGGCTGTCTCGACCAACCCGCACTTTCCGTATGAGTATGCGAACCCGGTATGGCAATTCGCGTTGCCGCACTATTTCCGCGGCGATCTTTCCTTCAACCGCGATACCTACTTTGGCGGCGGCGACGTGTTCGGCGATTCGGTGGCGTTCAACTTCGGAAAGTTGATGGGCCTCCGGGGCGCGCTTCAATTGGTTCCGCTGTGGCTCGGGTGGACGATTGCGGGCAACGATCTCGCCGAGGATTTACGGCCCACCCGCACCGGCGCGCAAACCACTCTCGGCGCGCTCGCGGTCTCGCTCGCGATCGCGATCCTTTTCGTTCCTCCGCTCACTGCTCCGTTACAGCAGCAGCTTTCGATGGGTGCGCGTCATGGCCTGCTCGGGCGCTACTACATGGGCAGTACCCCAGGCGAATCGCCGCCCCACCTGGTGCGGGTCGACCGGAGTATCGATCTGGACAATGTAGCCGAGCTGGGTGCGACCCCCTTTTCCTCGACCGTGGTGTGGAGCGGGAAGCTGATCGCACCGCGTGCGGGGCAATACCGCTTCTCGCTGCGGGTCGATGACAACGGCTGGATCACGATCGATAACAAAATCGTCATCCCCGACCCTGGTAGCAATAATGCGCGTTACCAGGCGACTGGAGCGATTGACCTGAGTGCGGGAGAGCATCAAATCATCGTCGGCGAACGCAACATCGCCGGCGATTCCTCGGCGCACCTTTACTGGCAGACTCCCGGCAACGACGAGCCTGAACTGGTGCCGAGCGACGCGCTGATCCCCGACCGTTACGACCCCCGCCGCGGCTAGCCCTCGCGCGGTAACAGTCCTGCGCGCGTGACCTCGCGCCGCTCGCTCTTATCCATCGCCTCGGCCGCACTGGTTAGCGGGAAAGTCGCGTCGCACATCTGCGCGTATGGAAAACGGTCCATGTGTTGGGAAAGAAAATCGAGCGACTTCTTCAAATAGTGCGGCGGATACATCGCGACCCCGACGATGTCGAGCGACTTGAAGGTGACCATCGAAGGCGAAATCTGGACCTGCAGACCCGCCGAGATGTTGCCGACCTCGATGACGCGCCCGCCGATCCGTACCATCTTCATCGCGTCCAGAAATGCCTCGGGCACGCCCGCGACCTCGAGGATCACATCGGGCCATCCGCCACACATCTTCTGAATCTGCGCGAGCCGATCGTCGAACTCGGGGTGCTTGCGCATGTCGACAGTCTCGTCGGCGCCGAAGCGCTTGGCTTCTTCGAGGCGATGTGCGACCGCATCGACGGCGATAACCCGCGCGCCGCGGGCTTTCGCGATCGCCATCGCATGAAGTCCCAACCCTCCCGCGCCTAACACCACGAGGTTGTCGCCATACGCGACGCGTCCGCGATCGAGACTCCAGTAAACCTGCGACATCGCGCAGTTTGCCGACGACGCGATCGAATCCGGAACGTTAGCCGGCACCCGATAGAAATGCTGCTCGGGCTTGATCCAGTAGTGCGTCGCGAAGGTGCAGGTGAAGTGCGGCGCCTCATCGGGATGCCGCGCGCCGACGGTTTTAGCGGTGCATGCCGAATGATGTCCCGCGACACAATTCGTGCATCGATTGCACACCGTGTAATAGACCGGCGCGATACGATCGCCTTCCTTGATCGGCTGGCCCGCGAAATCAGTCTTCACTCCCTTGCCGAGCGACTGCACGACGCCGCTCATCTCGTGGCCGGGCATGATGCCGCGCTTGCCGAACTCGCCTTTCCACATATGCACTTCCGAGCCGCACACGTTGGTCTGAGTGACCTCGGCGATGAGGCCTCCCGGCGGAGGATCGGGAACATCGTATTCGTGAAACTCGATCTTGTGCGCGCCTGGAATGAAACCGACTTTACCTTTCATGGTTCCCCTTCATCAGGGTGTTGAAATAAGCGGCGCCGACTAAAGCAGCCGACTCTTCAACACCCTGGGTCCGAAAACTGGCTGCCTTCCTTCATCTTCCCTCCTACTGGGCGAAACAAGAGTGACGGCGCAGGCGGTTGAAAGATTTGTTTTTCAACCGCCTGTTTCACCCCGCTGATGGAAAATGTCAAGCGCGAAATGAGAGGGCGGGTGGAATCGCGGCTATTTTTGCAGCGTGCTGGGCTTCTTCGGGGAATCGGGACGCAGCAGGGTGGGGCGCCCAGGTGTCAGTTGATGCGATTTGTCGAAGCTCGCAGCGGGGCGTCGCGCGGTGAGCGCGGCGCCTTCGATTTCCTTCAACAGGCGAGCCTCCTGGGTTCCGCGCGAAACGCATTGAAAGTCAGAGATCGGATGGAACGGAACATGAAGAGGCGTGCTGTAGGTAGCGTTCACGCTCAGGTTGGTGGCGTGTGGCCCCGCCGGTTCGACCTTGAAATTGTAAACCGCGCTGCCGCCCGGATCCGGTTCCGCAGCGTATCGACTCGCCACGCTTTTCATTTGGCCGCAGTCGGCGTCCGCGAGGGTGAATGAATGCGCCTCGGCCTCGACGATTCCGGCATTCGGATCGTCACCGAGGATTTTGTATTCGTTCTTGTTGACCACCGTATGGACCGCATCCCACGCAAGGTCGTACGGAGTCTTCAGCGAGGTCCGGGTCTTTGCCTGGGGAGGAGGCTGAGTTTGCGCCGGATAGTAGCATCCGCCGATCCCGATCGAGATCGCGCCGCTGACTGCCACCAAAGTTGCTCTGATTCTCCCCACCATCGTTTCCGCGCATCATGATAGCAGACCGTGCGTTGCGTAGAATGCCGCGTGGGCGGACATTCCCCATCGGCAGCTTCTGTGTGATAATCGCGCTGCACGGGGAGTTCGTCCCGA
>JBGPMZ010000056.1:0-8908 GCA_041487255.1 Binataceae bacterium (SeqCode)
CGTATGGTAGTTATTCAGATGCTTGGAACCGTACATCATCCGGTGAAGTTGCAATGCGCTAATGCCCTTCTTGGACGTGAGCATCAGGTAGCCGATTTTGAACCACGATTTGAGCGGGCGTTTCGTGTTCTCAAATATCGTGTGTGTGATCACAGAGAAGCGATAGCCGTTCTGCTTGTTGCACGTCAGGACTTCGCCAGTCTGATGATCGAGGCTTTCCCATCCGCTCTTGCAAAGCCAATTGAGCGGGCGCGCTTTGAGCGTGTAGACCTTATCGCTCTTGCATCGCGGGCACGTCACCTTGCCGTCGGGCCAGCGCATTGCGAACACGTACTCTTTGCAGGCTTGCTCATCGGGGAAGCGTCTATCGAATTCGTCTAACGTCTGCATGAACGAATCATGGCAGAATCTATGTCCGGTGTCACCATCCTACTAATCCACCGGCTATATACGCAACGCACGAGAACCGAGTCTCGATTTGCTATGTTCTTTCGTGCCGCTTTGTAAAATTCTGCGGTAAGCACAAAGGGGCATTCCGTCGCCGCCATCGCGCACCGTAAGATAAAAGGAAGTGTGGCCATCGATCCCGTCAAACAGACCTCGCCGGTCGAACTGATCTCCGCTGCGCGCAAGCGGCTCGCGCGCGTCGCCGCGATTCGGGCGTCGATATACTTTCTCACGCCGGCGCTGACCGCGGTCGCGCTGGGCGCGCTGCTTCCTGCTATCGGCGCGCTGACCTGGGAGCGGATGGGCTACTTCCTCCCGAATGACCTCATGTTGGACGCACGCCTGGCCATGCTCGCCGCAGGTTTCACTGCCGTGCTTATCGGCGCGCTACTCGGATGGCGCGCCTACGCGGTCTCGGATGACTTCGTCGGCGCGGCGATGCAGGTCGATGCGTATCTTCATGCCAATGAACAGGTGGTGACTCTCGCAACGCTCTCGAATCCCGACGCGCCCGAGGCCTCGCGTCCCGCGCGCTCGCCGCTGTTCCCGATGCTATGGCGCAACGTGAGTGCGGTTCTGAGCGCATTCGATCCCGACAAGGAATTCCGCATTGAGCTGGGCGAGCCCATCAGGAAATCCTCGCTGCTGTCGGCGGCGTTTCCGGCCATACTGGCGATCGCCGCGTTTCTACTGATTAAGCCGCCGACGCCAATCGAGAAGACCTCGTTGTAACTCCGCAGGCTAGCTGCGAAAATCGAGGCTTCCGCCACCTCGCCCGAGGACAAACAGATCGCCGAGAAGATCAAGAGGGTCGCCTCCACCCTCACCAATCCGAACGTGCCGCCCGAGGAGAAAAAGAAGGAGCTCGACACCGTGCTCGCGGAGATCGAGAAGAAGGAAGCCGGCGCCGGCGACACCGCGGGTACGACTTCGGCAAGCGGCGCGGCAGCCGGTGCGGGAACCTCGTCATCCAGTTCGAAGGGCGGTAGCGAGGGCAAGGGCGAGGGCGGACAGAGTCAGGGTCAGGGCAAGGGTAGCGGAAAAAGCGAGGGCCAAGGGACCGGAGCCGGTAACAACAAGGGCGGCAAGAAAAACGGCGAGAACAAAGGCACCGCCGATACCATCGAGTTGAAGAACGAACTCGCCAAGGCGCAGGCGCAGGTTCAGACCGAGGACCTCGCCGCCAATCAGGCGTCCAACAAGCCGGCGCCGGATTCCAAGACTGCGCAAGCGCCGCAGCCAGGCAACAATCCCAACCAGCAGGGCGGCAGCTCTAAGAATCCCGATGAGAAAGGCAACGCGCCGATGCCGGTTCCGCAAGCCGGCAACAACGCCTCGAACAAAATGCCGAACGGCAAAGGAAACCAGCATAAGGGAGGCACCGGCGGCGATACGCATTTGGGCGAGTTTCCCACTGCCGGAAATTACGAGCGATTTCTCAAACCCGGCGACAAGGGGACCGGGCTTCATCTTAACGATGCTCGTTACGTGGTCTTCAAAATTCCTTCGATGCCCTCTTCCGAGGGCGAGGGAAAAACTGTAATCGACACCGAGCGGTCCAAGGCCACCACCGCATATACTAACGCGCCTCTCGCGCCTAGTGCAGATACGGCACCTCCAGATGAGCGTCAGCTAGTTCCGCCACGCTATCGCGAGCTAATTCGTTAAGCGAACTATCAACTACTATCGTACACTATCAACTATCATCGTAGAGGAGGACGGATGGGAGCGGCTCCGAAACAATCGCCCGATCAACGCGTCGCGGAATTCCAGGCCATTTTCGCGCGCGCCGAAGAGGAAGTCGGCAAGGTAATCGTCGGCCATCGCGAGGGGGTGCGAAAACTTCTCACCGCGCTATTCGCCGGCGGCCACATCCTAATCGAAGGCGTTCCCGGACTCGGTAAAACGCTGATGGTCAAAACCGCCAGCGAGGTGCTCGGGCTGAGTTTCAAGCGCATCCAGTTCACGCCCGATCTGATGCCCGCCGATATCATCGGCACGCAGGTCCTGACCGAGGCGAATGGGCATCGCGAGTTCGTGTTCAAGCCCGGACCCATCTTCGCGCACATGGTGCTCGGCGACGAAATCAATCGCGCGACGCCGAAGACGCAGTCCGCCGTGCTCGAAGCGATGGAAGAGCGCCAAGTCACGGTGTTCGGCGAGACCTACCGCCTCGATCCGCCCTACATCGTGCTCGCGACGCAAAATCCCATCGAACTCGAAGGCACCTATCCGTTGCCCGAGGCGCAGATGGATCGCTTCCTGTTCAAGGTCGTGATCGGCTCGCCCAAGCCCGACGAGTTGCGCGAGATCATGCATCGGACGACGGGCGCGCAGACCTACAAGGTCCAGCCGAGTTTTGCTCCCGCCGATGCCGCGATCAAAATCGAGGAGCTGAAGCAACTCGCGCGCGAGGTGATGGTTTCCGAGCCGGTCGAGCGCTACATCATTTCGATCATCAGCGCATGCACCCCCAACGGTCCCGGCGCTACGCCCGAGATCACGCAGTACCTGCGCTTCGGACCGAGTCCTCGTGGCGCCCAGGCGCTGATACTCGGGGGCAAGGTCAACGCTTTGCTCGCCGGCCGCGTCGCCGTTGGCTATGAGGATATCGACGATAACGTAATCCCCGCGCTGCGCCATCGCTTGCTCCGCAACTTCCAGGCGGAGGCGGAGAACATCTCGACCGAGCAACTCCTCGAGCAGGTGACCAAGCGCATCAAGCGTCCCACCGCCGCGCGTAGTTAATGTTCGGATTACCCGACGAGTTCACGCCGACCTTCCTCGGGCGGCTGGAGGAGTTGCGCATCAAGACGCGCCGCCAGTACGCCGGGATGGGCCGCGGCGCCCATCTCTCGCCCAAGCGCGGATCGTCGCTGGAGTGGAGCGACTATCGTCATTACTCGGTGGGCGATGATTTTCGTTACATCGACTGGGGGATGTACGCGCGCTCCGACAAGCTCTACGTCAAGCTGTTCAAGGAAGAGGAAGACCTGCTGACCTACATCTTCCTCGATGCGAGCGCGTCGATGGCGTTTCCCGCCGCAGACCGGAAATTCGACCGCGCCGTCGCGACCGCGCTCGCGATCGCATACGTGGCGTTGGCCTCGGGCGATCGCGTGATGATTCGGGTGCTGGCCGGCGCGGGTCTCGGGCCGCCCCCGAGCTTCGTGATGGGACGCCATCGCATAGTAGAGCTCGCGCAGCGCCTCAAAAGCGTGAAGCCGAGCGGCCAGACTGATTTCGCCTCCGACATGGCACGCGACCTGGTAGGTCTGCGCCGGGCGGGAAAGGTTTTCGTTATTTCGGATTTCCTGATGCTGCCGAACGTCGCGACCCGCGGGCTGGGGGTTTTCACCGCGGCGACGATGGATGTCACTGCGGTGCAGATCCTCGGGGGCCGCGAGATGTCAGGGCAGGGACTCGATGGCGAGATCGAGGTTGTCGATGCGGAGACTGGTGAGGCGTTGCGCGTATCGATCGGCAATCGCGAGCGCGAGCAGTATCGGAACACATTGGTGCGGCTTTCGCGCGAGATCAGAGCATTTTGCCTCAAGCGCGGGATGCACTATGCGCTGTACACGACGGATCATGACTTCCACGAATTTTTTCTGAAAGCGGTCGCCGATTTGGGCCTCGTGCGATGATGCGGAGACCTCACCCAGCAGTGCGACCTAACCCCCATCCCTTTCCCTTGAGGGAAGGGGATAAGAAAGGAAGGACTCGTCCTGCGACATCCGTTGTCTGGTTCCCCTTCCCTCAAGGGAAGGGGCTAGGGGCTAGGTCTCTTCTAGATTCAGGGGTTAGGTCATGGGACTCCTGAATCCCTCCGCGCTCATCTTCTTTGCGATCGTACCCGCGTTGGTGCTCGCATGGCTGGCGCGTGAACGCCCGTCTCGCGTCGTCGTCTCCAGCGTGCTGGCGTTTCGCACCCTCCATGCGATGCGCAAACAGCGCTTCGGCGGCCTGCCGAAACTCGACTGGACGTTTTTTGTCGAGCTGCTCATCCTGAGCCTCGCAGTGCTCGCGATGGCGCGGCCATATCTCATTCGCCACGGCAATCCGATCGCAATCGTGCTCGACAATTCCGCCGCGATGCAGGCCCAGACGCGCGATGATAAAACCCGTTTTGATCGGGCGCGTGCGGAAGTCGACACCATGCTCTCGAACAGCGATGCGAGCACGGTCGCACTTTATCTGACGGCGCCGCAGCCGCATCAGGTGATGGGCCAGCCGATGTCGCCAGCCGAAGCGCACTTTCAAATCGCGCAGGCGATAGCCTCGGATGCCCCAACCGATCCGGCCGCAGTCGCCAGCCTGCTCGGCGAGCTGTCATCGAGAGGGCGCGTCAGCACCGTTATCTTTGCCGGTTCGCGTCCGCTCGCGCCGCCCGCTCCACCGCGCATCGACGCGATCACGGTCGGCGATCCCATCGACAACTTCGCGGTTGGATCCTTCACGCTGCGCCGCGAAACCTTCGGCGCGGAGGCGCTGCACGCGCGGCTTACGGTCGCCAACTTTTCGCCGAAGCCGAATGAAATCGCCATCACCGTGAGCGGCGATGACAAACAACTCGGCACTGCGAAGACCCGCCTCGGCCCGCGCGAGACCGGCGTCGTTGAGTTTCCGTCGCTCGGTCCCGCGAAGGTCTACAAGGCTGAACTTACGCCGGGCGACGGCTTTCCCCTAGACAACCTCGCGTATGCGACTCCCGGTTCGGTCAAATCGGTTTCGATTCTGTTCGTCAGCCCCCACCCAGGTGATGCGCAAGGGCTCGATTCGATTCCCGGCGTGACGGTCTCGACCAAATCGCCCGATGGGTTTACGCCGGCCGACCTGAACAATATCGATCTTGCGATTTTTGAGTACGCGGCGCCCAAGGAACTGCCCGCCGTCAACTCGATGCTGGTGATGCCGCCCCAAGGCGATCCGGTGTTCGGGTTTAGTACGATCCCGGTCGCGCCAGCGCAAATTACTGAGTGGAGTCCCATCGACCCGCTGACTGACGCTGTGAATTTTCGCTTGCTCAACATCCGCGAAGGCGAAGTGTTCGGCACTCATCCATGGATGGAATCCACAGTCGACGGTGCGGGCGGCGCGCTACTGCTGCGCGGCGAGCGCCAGGGCCATCGCTTCGTCGCGACCGGTTTCAATCCGTTTCCATATCTCGGCAAGCGCAACCTGCCGATGTCGATTCTCACCCTCAACACGCTCGGCTATCTCGCCGGCGTCGGCGCCAACTCCGGCGGCTATCGGACCGGTCAGCCGTGGCTGGTTCCGGCCGGAGTCCACGAGGTCGTCCTGCCTTCGGGAAAAGAGGTGCCCGCGAAACCCGGCACGCTTTTCAGCGACGTCGCGGCGCAAGGAATCTACCAGCTGCTCGGCCCCGGCAACCTCGAGACTTTGCGCGCCGTCAATCTGGCGGATTTGACTACCTCCGATTTCGAGAATGTGCCGCCGCTGAAGATAGATTCCGCAAACGCCGCGGCGATGCCCGAGGCTCTCAGCGAAAAGTCTCCGCTGACGAACTACATCCTCGCGGCGATTCTCGCGCTGCTGGCTCTGGAAGCAATGCTGCTCTACCGCCGCAGACGCCTGCCGCTCGAGGCCTAGCATCGTGGAGGTGCAGCACATCAGCGCGATGCTCCGCGATGTCTCCTTTGCGCGTCCCGAAGCGCTCTATCTGCTCGCCATTCCAGTTGTCGTTCTGCTGTGGTCGCTCATCGGTCTGCGCAGCTTCGGCAGGATCTTCGCACTGTTGATGCGAGCAATCGCGCTCGCTCTATTCGTTCTGGCGCTGGCGGGTCCAGAAAAAGTCATGCGCATCGAGGGTGCGACCAGGCCCGCCGTCATCGATGCGTCCGCGAGTATCACGCCGGCGATGCGCTCATGGGGAATCGACCTCATCAGCAATCAACTCAAGCTGCGCGGCAGCGATCCAGCGATGCTGTTCGGCTCGGATAACCACGCGACCTCGATTGGTGACGCGATCGAAACTCTGAGGCGCACCGACGGATGCAAGGCCTGCGCGCCCAGCGCGACCAATCTGGAGAATGCGCTGAGCGCGCTCGCCTCCAACCCTGCGGCGAAAGGCGGGCCGGCGGTGATTGTCACCGACGGATGGCAAAACCGGGGCGATGCTACGCGTTCGATCACTTCGCTCCTCGCCGCCGGCATCCGCCTCTACATGTTTACGCCGCCGGGAGCCGAGTCGGTGCCCAATGTAACGATGACGGAACTCACGCTGCCCTCGGCATTGTCGAAGTCGGCGCCTTTCGCACTCGGCGTCTCGATGGAGAATCTCAACAACGCGCCGGTCGCGGGAACAATCGAGATTTATCGCAATGGCACGCTGCTCGATCGGCGCAAGGTGACACTGAAGGCTGGCGAGGAGCGTTTCGATTTTCCGGTGCAGACCGAAAACGCCGGCCTGGATTCCTACAAGGCCTCGTTCAAGGCCGACAACGCCGCCCTCGACGATTACCTCGAAGACGATTCGCTACAAGGATGGGTTGGCGTGGGCGCGCGGCGAAAAATCCTGGTGCTGACCGACAATCAGAAGGACGCCTCGTACCTCGAAACCGTGATTCATCGGATGGGCCTCGACGCGGCAATCGTTCCGGTCGCCAATGGCCAATGGAACGGCAGCCTCGCCGGTTACGATGCGGTCATCCTGAATAACTTGGCGCGTGAGCGACTCTCCGACGCGGCGCAAAATGCGCTCGTGAGTTATGTCGATCGTGGCGGCTCGCTGGTGATGACCGGCGGCGACGAAAGTTTCGGCCTCGGCGGATATGAAAACAGCCCCATCGCGAAGATTATGCCGGTGGTGATGAAGCCGCCGGAGCACAAGGAGCGCCAGCGTGCGTTGGTGCTGGTCATCGACAAGTCGGGATCGATGAATCGCGCCGACAAGCTCAAGTACGCGGTCGCCGCCGGCGAAAAAATTCTCACCACGCTCAAGGACAACGATCTCATCGCGGTGATCGGTTTCGATTCGCAGCCGTTCGTGGTGGTGCCGCTGCAAACGGTCGCCAAGTCGCGGCCCTACTTCAACGAAATGGTCGAACGGCTGAAGGCGCAGGGTCGCACCTTCCTGATGCCCGCGATGGAGCAGGCCGAGCGCACGCTGGTCGATAGCAACGCGCCCATCAAGCATGTGATCGTGCTGTCGGACGGAAAGGTCGGCGGCACGCTCGACATGTACTACAGCCTGGTCGCCTCGATGCATCATGATATCGGCGCCACCATTTCGACGATCGCGATCGGCAAGGACGCCGACTTCTCGCTGCTCGAGGGGATTTCAAAGTTCGGCGGCGGCGGATATTTCCAGACCGACAGCGCGAAGAATCTGCCGGAAATCTTCGTCGAGGATTTCAAGCAGCACGGCGGTGACGTCACGATGGTGGAAACGCAGTTCACGCCACATACCGTCAGCCCCAACGCGGTACTGAAGGATTACGCGGGACGCCCACTGCCGCCACTGCTCGGTTACGTGACGACGGAGTTGAAGCCGAAGGCCTCGCTCGATGCCTACGTGGATCGGCAGGGGCGGCGCGATCCGGTGATCGCGAGCTGGAAGTACAACGCCGGCAAGACGCTCGCCGTCACCACCGATGCTAGCGGGCGATGGTCGGGGCCGTGGATCGCGCGCAACACGTTTGCGCCGGTGTGGAATCGTATCCTCGCGTGGATGACCCCTGAGACTGGAGCGGAACAGAAAATCGACGTTGCGCTCGGATACCAGGCGGGACGGATTCGGCTGAAGCTCACCGACTACAGCGACCGGCCGGGATTTGGATCGCATCTGGTGACGGCGATGGTCACGCGTCCCGACGGCAGCCGGACACTTACCGCGCTGGGCGAGGAAGCACCGGGCGAACTCGCGGGCGCGATCGACGCGCCGGAACCCGGGACCTACTACATCGAGGTGAAGTCCGCCGACGCCAAGGCCACCACGCTTCCGCCGCTCGCGTATACCGTCAGCCCGGCGGTAACAGCCGAGTTGCCGCGCCCCGAGCCGAACTACGCGCTGCTGGAGCATCTCGCATCGGCAACCGGCGGGCGCCTCAATCCATCGATTTCAGATGTGGATATCACGCGTCCAACAACCGAGCGACGCGAATCGCTCGATGCGTACCTGGTGGTGGCCGCGATGATCCTCCTGATCGGCGAAGCGCTGGTGCGGCGCCTGACGGTGTGACGATGAAGCATCAACCTCACAGACATAAGCACGTCGAGGCGAATCACGCAGTGCAGCATGAGTACCCGCGCAATGTGCGATTCTGCCCGATGTGCGGCGGCGCGCTGGAGATGCGCATCGTCGCGCCCGATCACAAGGAAAACAAAGTCTGCACCAAATGCGGATTCGTGTACTTCCTCGCACCCAAGCTGGTCGCCGGATGCATCGTCGCTGCCGGCGATCGCACGCTACTGTTGCGGCGCGGCCTCGAACCCTCGC
>JBGPMZ010000057.1:0-8875 GCA_041487255.1 Binataceae bacterium (SeqCode)
AGACACCAAGTTCGGACACGTGGCGATTCGACATTGGGCTCAGGATCAAGTGACCGTGCCAGCGGAGTCGGATGCGGGCCTCAGAGGCCCTGTTAGAAATCATCAATGAGAATTCCTGACAGGGCCGCTGCGGCCCGCATCTGATTCTGAGTCTTTCTGACCTGCCGCGAAGCCTTGATCCTGCGCCTACAAATGGAGTTCCACTTGTCCGAACTTGGTGTCTTGGTGCCTTGGTGTTTTGCCTGGCTTCGATTCCTCTCCCAGTGCCGCTATGCCGGCGACGCGCCCTGAACGACGATCACGCAGCGATCACCCTCGGGAACCTCGTCGAGGGGCATGCGAATCTCATCGGCCAGTTTCTTTCCAACCAGCAGCAGGCGTCCCGGGCTTTGATGCAGCAATGAATCGAGGCTGCGCTCGCTGAGCACATCGCTATGGAATCGGCGCCCGAGTTTATTTCGCACCGCGCGAAGGATGTCGACCATTTCATCTTCAGGCTGTCTCACCGTGTTGGACACCAAAAGGGCGCGCAACTTCGCGTTATTCGAGCGCGCGATACGCACCGCGAGGTCGAGCGCGGCGCGTCCATCGGGACTGGAATCGACCGCGGCAAAGATTCGCTCCATCGGGCGATCGGTTCCCTGGATGAAAACCCCGACGTGGACCGGTTCGCTCCGCGCGATGGCGAAGACGTCGCGCACCACTCCGCCCATGGTGTCCTGGCCCGAAGGCGCCCGATGATAACCGAGGAGAATCCACGCGACCTTCGCATCGCGCGCGGCGGCGATGATGTCCGCGCCCGCGTTTGCCGACCACACCGAATGGGGCTGAATCGCGACGCGCCGAGTGGCGGCATATTCGACGGCCGCCGTCAGTGCAGGCGGATGCAGTGGCGCTCCTGATGATGGCTCGTCGCTTTGGCGGCGCACGAATGCGACGACTCGCGCAGGTGGATCATCAGGCGCGGCGGCGGCGAAAGCGATCGCGAGAAGAGGCGCAACGCCTTCGGGATTGGCGACCGGGACAAGCAGCCCGCGTCGTAAAGGGATCGTGGTGTCGGAACTATCCAATACCTGCCAATACCTGAAAATCTATCCAACTATCCGGCCGATACCCAAGTATCCTGTTCGCTCGCGCGGGCTAAATCCAGATCTGCCGGGCAGGTTTTTCCGAATGTCGAACAGGCCCGGTTCGGCGAGGCATCGTGAACATGGACGGCTTGGTCGGAACGGTGTACCGATGAATGAGGGCTGGCCGATTCGATAGCCTCGTCGGAACCGGCTAGCGGGCTTTTTCGCGAGTCTGAAAACCATCAGCCATCTACAGGCTCTAACGCCACTTGCATATCGATGAACGTCAGGGGGGAACTCAGAATGAAAACTGTCACTAGTCTCGTCACCGCGATGTTCGTAGCGGCGCTCGCTACGAATTCATGGGGGGCCTCCAACCTCAACCTGTCAAAGAGCAACATCAATAGAGAGTTCCCCAACGCGTCGGTGGTAACAGCTTCGGTCAACCTTGGCGCGAGTGAATCAGTGATCGTATACACCACTCCGGCGAAGGGGGATTTTGTCCTGACCCAGTTCTGTGCGAGCCCGGATGCCACCGATGGCGTCCGGCTCGATGCGACCGGGCTGGGCAGTATCGCGCAGACGACCGCCACCCAGAGCTGCTTTACCTTCACGCCCGGCGTGAGCATCCCGAAGCAATCGGTGGTGAGTTGCACGACCAATTCTGTGGCAGCGGCTTCTTCGCCGATTGCCGCGGCAGCTAGCCCCGCGGCCCCGGCGGCGGGCAGCTTTTTCTGCACCATCTCGGGGATGCAGACTACGAAGTGAGGCCGACCGGGAGCATATGCGAATTGCCGTCATAGGCGCGGGTATCGGCGGACTGACTGCCGCGCTGACGCTTTTGCGATCCGGCTTCGAGGTTGAAGTCTTCGAACAGGCGACCGAATTACGCGAGGTCGGCGCCGGCGTCCAAATCAGTCCCAATGCGACGCGAATCCTGCATCGGCTCGGACTGGAGGAACCGCTGCGGCGTTTCGGAGTGCGGCCGCTCGCGGGCGTCATCCGCCGCTGGGACGACGGGCGGGTGATCTCTCGCCAGCGCCTGGCCGATGCCTGCGAGCAAAACTTCGGCGCTCCTTATTACCACTTCCATCGCGCCGAGTTGCTGGATCTTCTCTCCGCGGCAGTCCCGAATGGTGTGCTGCATCTCAATCGTCGATGCGTCGGGCTGACCCAGAACGATGATCGCGTCGAGGTGCGATTCCACAACGGCGCTAGAACCGAGGCCGACATGGTGGTTGGCGCCGACGGGATCCACTCGACCGTGCGCGAAAACATCCTCGGGTCGGAGTCGCCGCGCTTTTCCGGACACGTGGCTTATCGCGGGCTGGTTGCGGCGGAGCGCGTGGCGCATCTCGGCATCGAGGTCGAGGCGTCCTCGTGGTGGGGGCCGGACCATCACTTCGTGCATTATTTTGTGGGCGCGGGCGCACGCTACCTCAATTGGGTCGCGGTCACTCCCGGTGAGTGGCGCATCGAGTCGTGGACCGCCAAGGGCGAGGTGGCCGACGCGCTTAAGGAATTCGAAGGATGGCATCCGCAGGTCCGCGCTATGATCGGAGCGGCTGATAGCACCAATCGATGGGCGCTCTACGACCGCGATCCGCTCCCGCGATGGACCGTCGGACGGGTGACGCTTTTGGGCGATGCGGCGCATGCGATGCTCCCCTACATGGCGCAGGGTGCGGTACAATCGATTGAGGACGCCGCCGTGCTCGCCAAATGCCTCGAACGAGCCGATCGGCGCGATGTCGGTGCGGCGCTTTCGCGCTATGAGCAGACGCGCAAGCCTCGCGCCACGCGATGCCAAGAGGGCTCGCGCCACAATGCCATCATGTACCACCTTGCGGACGGCGAGGATCAGCGCAAACGTGACGCCCACCTGACCTCATCGACGACTGCGCCGCTTCCTCAAAACAGGTGGCTCTACGGGCATGACGTCGAAGCCGAATTCGAACAATTATGAGGCACCAATCGCAGGGTCGAGCAGTGTCTTTCGAGCATAATGGGTGTGTTTTAGCTGTCTGACCGAATGGAATAGTTGTTGCTCCAACTCCCATCTAACGGCTAGAATCGCTCGACTTTTGGAGCGGGGGCCTCGCCGCCGGGGTGTTCCGGCACTTTCACTTCTGACCGACGAAACCGCGTGAAGGTGTCGATTCAGCGGATCGATGCAAAAAGGGGAAACAATGAAGCGAGCCCTTTGTAGGCCAGCGCCGGCCGCTATGGTCGCCCGAAGTTACCTTCGCACCCTATGCGGCGCGATCGCACTTGTTCTGTCCGCAACACCTTCCCTCTGGGCTGACTCGATGACCTTGGCGACCTCGCAAAGCGCGCAAGGGTCCAACGATGCCGTGAGTTGGTCTCAACTCGGCTCGAATGCGACCTTGCTTCCGATGAGCTTCAACGCGAACTCAAACGGTGGGACCACGGTTTCCGTCGGTCTTAAGGGTCCCAACAGTATGCTCTCGGTTGTCTGCCCTGCTTCAGCGTGTAGTTGGTCGGGAGCAGGGATGGCCTCGGGGCAGAGTCTGATCTGGACCTCCAACGGCACCAATGGCGGCAACGGTCCCATCACGCTTAGCTTCTCTCGCGGTCAGTCCGGAATAGGCGCCCTGGTTCAGGCTGATGGACCTTCGCAATTCACCGCGACCATTGAGACTTTCAGCGGTTCCACGTCGCTAGGCAGCTTCAGTCAGACCAGCGATTCGAAGGGGACTGCTATCTACGTTGGAGTGGTGGACCAGAGTGGTTTGAATATTACCTCGGTGGTCATCAGTATGCTCGGCACCCAGGGCGTGGCTTCTGATTTTGCCATCGACAGCCTGATGTTGGGTTCCTCGGTCGGAAGTCCCGTCAACCCGCCCCCGGTTCCAACTATTACGACCACCCGCACGAGCACGGCGACACCGACTCCCATTCCAACTGCGACGCCGCACGCCACCCCGACTGCGCCTCCCTCAAACCCGGGCATCACTTTCGTCGGAGCGGGTCCGTTGTTCGATTCCAGCACGGCGGTTACGACTGTAACCGTTGGGTTGCCGGCCGGGGTTCAATCGGGTGACGTCCTGCTTGCACAGGTCGTCGTCGCCGATGGCAATGGGACGGTGGTGCCGACTCTGCCCAGCGGCTGGACTAACATCCGTCATGACTCGGTAAACAACGGCAACAAGGAGACCTCGTGGCTCTACTACAAGGTCGCCGGAGCGAGTGAGCCAGCTTCGTACGGCTGGAATATTAACCCTAACTGGGCAGCCGGTGTGATGGGCGCATGGCGGGGCACTTCCAGTGCGCCGATCGACAATGCTTCGGGAGCCACCGGCTCGGGCTCCAGTCAGGCTTCGGTCTCCGCTCCATCACTTATTCCCGGCAATAGCAGCGAGTTGCAGGTTTACTTTTACGGTTCTCAGGCCTTTGCGGGTCCGACTATCACCCTATCCAACTCGCTAACCCAGCGCTTCGATGTCAAGTCATCGAAGGAGGGCTTTACTCTCGCCTTTGCTGATCTGGCCGCTCCCTCTGCCAACAATCCATCGGCTAGCTACCCCGCGAGCGCAAGTATTCCTGGCACGGTGGTGATTTCTGGTCAGGCGGTGCTGCTCATCCCTGGATCGGCAGGCGCACCTCCACCCCCACCTCCGCCTTCACCAATACCGACCGTTCCTCCAACTGCGATTAAGACCCCAACCGTGGTAGCAACCCCAACCGCACCAGCAATCAGCTTCATCGGTGCGGGTCCGTTGACCGACAATAGCAATGCGGTAACCAGCGTAAATGTCGGGTTGCCGACGGGCGTTCATTCGGGCGATGTTCTCGTTGCTCAGATCGTGGTGGCTGACGGGAAGGCCTCGATAGTGCCGACCCTACCGAGCGGCTGGACCGCCATTCGTCATGACGCGATCAGCAACGGCAACAACATAACCTCGTGGCTCTATTACAAAGTCGCGAGCGCGAGCGAACCTGGTTCGTACGGATGGAACATCAGCCCCAACTGGGCGGCAGGTGTGATTGGGGCATGGCGTGGTGCGTCGGCGTCGCCGGTCGACAAGAATTCCGGAGCAACCGCCGCCGGCACCAGTCCGAAGTCAAGTGCGGCCCCGTCCCTGATTCCAGCGCTGAACGGCGAACTACAACTCTACTTCTATGCCGCGCAAAGCTTTGCCGCTCCGACTATCGCCGAACCGGGCTCGATAGCTCAGCGCTTTAATACCAGATCGGGCAAGGAAGGTTTCACGCTTGCGTTCGGCGATCTTGCCGCACCGATCGCCGGGAATGCGTCGCCGACCTATTCGGCGATTGCAACTATTGGCGGCTCATTGGCGACCACCGCGCAAGCTGTCTTGCTGAAACCAGGACCCTGACGCGTCGCGATTCGAGCACGATGGTTGCGCCGTGCGTGGTCCTTCGCCTTTGCCTGAGGCGCCTGGGACTAGAGCCCTTCGTCTGAATGGGCCGGTTGCGAGGTAGCTTGCCATACCAGCCACATCGGTTTGGAAAACATATGCCGATAGCGCAACGCGCCGGGAATCGCGATCGCCGCAGCTAGTAGCACCAGCGCTCCGCACACCAGAAACGCCGGTCGTCCGGCTCTGCGCACCGCATGAACCATCGCGAGCGCCATCCAGGGGAGGAAGGGAACCCAGTAGCGCGGGCCATAGCAGAGTCCCGCGCTGGCGCCGAACGACGAAACGACGATCAGGTACAACGCGAGCGGAATCGCCATGCGACGAAGCATCCCGGAGTCTGCGCTGGTGGACCGAGCTCCGCGCGCGATTGCAACCGCCGCCGCAATCGCCCACGGCACGAAAATCAGCAAACCCTCACGCGGTTCCAAAAGCGTTCCGATGAGCGAGTGGAGGTCCGTCGCTGTCCGCCATCCCTCAACTCCGGAAATCAACGGCGTGCGCGCCAGCCAATAGTTGAACGCGGCTATCGCGAGCACACCAATCCCAAGTGCGAATCCCGCCTTGATAGCTTCGCGGCGGCGGCCTTGGCGCAGTTCATCCACTATGATTCCGATCGCAACCACCGCCATTGGCGGCTTGAAAGCCGTCGCCACGATGACGGCCACTATGGCTGTGAGCGGCCACTCCCGCATCCAAGCCCACAGGCACACAATCAGCGCGAGGCCAATTCCAACTTCCGGGAAGAACGAGCGCGAATACGCCAGCCATGGACTCGCCCCGACCAGAATGAAGACGGTGGCTATCGCGGTCCCGCGAGGCATCCCGTCGCGGCGGGCGACCAGATAGGTGAACAGCGCGGTGAGCCATGATATCAGCGCCAGCACCACGGCGGTCTCGTTCTCGACGTCGCCGATCGCGGGATGCAGCGGTGCGATCGCGAGCGCGAGCAGTGCGGGCCATGCGATCGGATGCGCCGAAACGTCATAGACGTCCGGGGATTTGGGATCGAGTCGGGGATCGCAATGGTTCAGCAAAAAATCCGGCGTCTGTTGCTCACCAAGCATATGATGACCGGTGCGTCCGTTGACCCGGATGGTCTGACCCTCG
Organism: Binataceae bacterium (SeqCode); assembly: GCA_041487255.1. Classification (GTDB taxonomy): domain Bacteria; phylum Desulfobacterota; class Binatia; order Binatales; family Binataceae; genus DATGKG01. The sequence continues at coordinate 6,584 of JBGPMZ010000057.1, forward strand.
AGCAAGGAAGCCCGCAGGCGGATCCCCGCTTCCAGCCCCCCGGCATGCACCCGGCGAAAGTCGTCCTGCAATTGGAGGTCGTGATCGAACAGGATGCTGTTGATCACCATCACGTAGTACGGTTCGTCGCTTAACACCGCGGCGGGCGTAACGAGGTGAAAGCCAGCTTCCGGTTCGAACTCGATTCGCCCGCTCGCCAGCACCAGCACCAACACCGCCGCCATCGCGAGTGCAACCCCGAGCTTGTCGCGTCGCTCGCGTACCGGTTCATTTGCGATGGTCGCCGAATCGGAGGGCAGGGTCTCCCGCGGCTTCAGCAGAACCCAAAAGAGGCATGCCACGATACCGATCAATGGAAGCGGCGCTAGCCAAAACCATGGAGAAGGGCGGGGGTTCACTGCCCCCAGTGCGCGCGATACCTTGCCGAGGTCGATCCGGGTTCCGATCGCCGGCGGAGCGCCGGGAAGCTTGACCAGCCGCAGAGTGCGGAAGGAGGTCTGGGCGGCGATGCGCGGTGGGGGAAACATCCGGCATTCGACAGTGACCGGGTCGGGCGAATCGACTTTGAAAAAGAGTTCGAGCTTTTCCCAGTCGGCGGAATGCGCGAAAGTCATCCCAGTAGCCACACCGAGTGTCACTTGGAGGACCGCGTGCTCCGACGATGTCAGATTCTCGGTGCGCGCCTCGCCGCTCAGCTCATACCATCCGGGCTGGAGCGCGACCGTTTGCATCCACCCACCAACATCTTTGGATTGCTGGGAGATTTGCAGTTCGCCGGGCGCGCCCTGCGGATGTAACCACTTGAACGCGCTGCAGTCCGCGCCAATCGAAGGCCGCCATCCGTCCGGCATCACGTCGTCGCCGGTGATGAGGTTTCCGTTTATGAGGAGGTTTTCTGACCGCTGGTCTGCGGTCGCAGTCGCAGCGAGCAACGCAAGCAGTACGAATAAGGCCGCGAGGCGATATACGAATAGTCTTTCGATTCTTGCGGCGCCCCGGCGAATGTTCACGGCGCGCAGTTCGGTGGGTGATGCCGGCACAGACGAATTGTTTAGCTGTTGGGCGCCTCGGTCCGCAAAGAGAAATTCACGCCCCTTGCATCTCCACGATCAGCCGCGCCCGCGCCGCTTGATGATTGAGGCCGAACTGGGGTGTAATCTCCGCCGATCAAATTCGGATCGAGGTGGTGAGGTCATGCCCATAGTCGAGAACATCAAAGTTCAGGAATTCGCCCTTCCCGGGCTGCGTCACCGCACGGTCGGCGGCAAGGACAGCGGCGTGCAGTCGATGGAAGTGTGGCAGCAGACCATCGCGCCGGGTGCCGCCACCCCGGTGCATCGCCACGCCTGCGAGGAAGTTATCGTCATCCTGAGCGGCGCCGGCACGCTGACCATCGACGGAAAAACGACCGCGTTCGGTCCCAACAGCACGCTGATCATCCCGAACGACGTGGTGCATCAAATCGTCAACAGCGGCTCTGAGGAGATGCATCTAATAGCGACCTTGTCGATGGCGCCGGTGCGGGTCCGCGCTGGAGACGGTGCGCCGATGCCGCTGCCGTGGGACGCGCGGTAGAACCCGCGTCTCATCTGGCCGAGTCGAGCAAGGCTTCCAGCTTCGAGGTGTCGCCCCGCGTCCGCGCGGTTTCGCCGGCGCGGTCGTAGATCGCTTCGCCCCTGCGATCGATGACCGTGATGGTCGGAATCAAGCCTCGGTAGTAGCGGGCGATGAGCGGCTGCTGCGAAGGCGACGGATGATCGAGATCGACGATCACGAAGTCGATCTTGTCGCGATACTTCGGATAAAGCGTCACCAGCCGCTCCGCCTCGCGATTGGTATTCCAGCAGTGTGCGGTGCCGAAGAACATGATGGTCGCGCGATCGCCTGCGACCGCGGCGTTGCCGATAGAATCGCCGGCAATCGGGAAGCTGGAACTCGAATCGTCGGTGAATGAGAGGTTTGGCGCGAGGTGCAAGTCGCTCGCCGCCCGCGCCGGATCGGGCGTCACGGTCCAAAGCGCGAATGCGCAGACCAAAGCGGAGAGCGTCTTCGTCGTCATCATGGAACGTTAGTCTCGCACCATGAGTAATTCAGTAGCACAGACTTCTGTCTGTGTGCTGCTCTGATCACCGACTGAAGTCTGTGCTACATATCAAATCTTCGCCACGAAGGGTTTTCGGCTATGTCTGAGATTGGTTCAAAAAACATTCTTGATGACGTGATGCGAAAGATGCGCGGCGGTGAAAAAGTCACCCCTGCGGAGTTCCAGGAGTTCGTCAACGCGCAGAACGA
>JBGPMZ010000058.1:0-8849 GCA_041487255.1 Binataceae bacterium (SeqCode)
CACTGAGCATGAAGATCGCTGCGTTCGCCTGGGCTCTGGTGGTCGCGGCCGCGAGCGCGATTCTGGTGCTTCAACTACATCGCGGCGTCGAACTGCAGACCGACATGACCGCACTGCTTCCGTTCGAGGAGCGCGACGCTTCTGTCGAGAACGCGAAAAAACGGGTCATCGAAATTCTGACCGAGCGCGTTTTCGTTCTCGTCGGCGACCCCGATCGGAAACATGCGCGTGGCGCCGGTGCGGCGCTGGCCGAAGCGCTCGCCAGCTCAGGCATGACTAAAACGGTCACCTATCGCATCCGTGGCGACAGCCTCAAGTCATTGGGCGCGATGTACTTTCCGTATCGCTTCGGACTGCTCACCGATGCCGACCGCGCGCGCCTGAAGCAAAATCGAGGCGTGGAGATTGTCGATCGCGCGATTGCAAGCGTCTACGGGCCGTCGTCAATATCCGATGCGAACCTCCTTCGTCGTGACCCGTTCTTGTTGATGCCGGAGTTTCTGACCAATCTGCCGATGCCGGCGACGCGGTTCGCTCCTGATGATGGAGTGCTCTCCGCGCGCGACGGCGACCGGACCTGGGTTCTGCTGGTCGCGCAGCTAAACGGCAACGTCTACTCCGGCGAGTTTCAAGATCGCTTCATCTCGGCATTCAACGCCGCCGAGCAAAAGCTGCGCGTGGCCATGCCGCATCTACAGATCTTGCGCGTGGGCGCGACATTCTATGCGCAGGCCGGCGCGAAAAGCGCGACCGACGAAACCACCCGCCTCAGCATCGTTTCGCTGGTCGGAACTATCGCTCTGATCCTTATCGTGTTCCGCGCGCTGCGGCCGTTGTGGCTTACCTTGCTCGCGATCGCGGTGGGAGTTCTATGCGCCTTCGCGGTGTGTCTTTCGATATTCGGTGGTCTTCACGTGGCTGCGCTGCTGTTCGGGGTCAGCCTCATTGGTATCGCGATCGACTATTGTCTGCAGTACGTTTCCGCGCGCTTCGGCGCCGATGCCGGAACTCCTCGCGATCGCCTGCGTCGCGTGCTGCCCGGAATCACACTCGGTGCAGCCACTACGCTCATCGGATACGCGACCCTGATGCTGGCGCCGTTTCCCGGTTTGCATCAACTCGCGATTTTCTCCGCCGTCGGCCTCCTCGGCTCATTTGTCACCGTCGTCCTTTGGCTGCCGTTTCTCGATAGCCCGCAGCCGCTTCCGCATGGCGCTCGTTTGTTGGCGATGGCGAATCTGCTCTGGGAGTTTTGGCAGAACCGGCGCTATCGCCGATGGCAGCGGAGTCTGATTGCGCTGATTGGAATTTTGGCGATCGTTGGCGCGACCAAGCTCAGGGTCGATGACGATGTCCGCCATCAGCAAGCGCTCGCGATCGATCTACGCGAGCAGGAAGCGCAAATTCGCGCGCTCACCGGAATCAGCGGCGGGACGGAATTCCTATTGGTGCGGGCATCCGATCGCGACGGCGCGTTGCAGACCGAGGAGGCTTTGGAGGCGCCCCTCGCAGCCGCCATAAATGGTGGCTCGCTTCGTGGATTTCAAACGCTGGCGCAATTCACGCCTTCGATCGTGCGTCAGCGCGAGAACCGCGCCCTGGTGCGCGAAAAGCTGATGCAGCCGTATCTCGCATCGTACGATCTGCGCCTCGGCATCAACCGTACCGCGCGGCCCGATGATGACCCCGCTGGATTCCTGACCCCCGATGCCATCGGCGATGACTCGCCGCTCGCGTTCCTGCGCAACCTCATCCTGGAGTCCGATCCGAGCGGAACCACGCATGCGGTTTTGCTCACCGGCGTCATGCGGCCCGATGAAGTTCGCCGCGGCGCCGAGGCTGTCCCCGGCGTGCGCTTCGTCGATCCGACCGGCGAGGTGACGCGGCTGCTTGGTCAGTATCGTCGGCGCGCGATAGTTCTGATCGCGGTCTCGGTGCTATTGATGATGCCGGTGCTGATTTGGCGCTACGGTCCGCGCGGCAGCGTTCGGGTGGCCCTGGCGCCGGCGATCGCGGTTCTGGCGGCGCCGCCACTGGTGGCCCTAGCCGGTGTGAGCTTCACATTTTTCGGTGCGATGGCGTTGGTCCTGGTATTGTCGATCGGTTTCGACTACGCGGTTTTCTGCCGCGAGACCGAACCCTCGCGCCGGTCCGTCACGATGCTTGGAGTTTGGCTCGCGATGCTGACCACGCTGCTTTCCTTCGGTTTGTTGGTTCTGAGCAGGACCTACGCCGTCCACGCGTTTGGCGCGACCCTGCTGGTCGGAACCATACTGGCCTTCGCGTTTGCTCCGCTCGCGACAAAATTGGACCGAGTTCCTGATTGATGCGGGCTCTACCACTGTGGTTGATGGTGGGTGTCATGTCGGCGGCGGCCTGCTCGGCGATGCGGTACGCGGCCAGTCCCGGCAGTACCACCATCGCGCCCGGAGTGGAGCTCGCGATCCCGAGCGGACGCGAGCTCGGCTATTCGATTGAAACGACCCAACTGATCACCGCGCACTTCCGCAACGAGATCCAGGTATTCGAGGCCTACATCAGCGTCACACCCGAGAAGATCGCCGTGATCGCGCTCGACCCCTTCGGCGGACGCGCGATGACCATCACCGCGACCGACGATGCGATTCATAGCGAGGTGGCGCCGATGGTGCCCGCGGTGTTGCGTCCCGGCAATATTCTCGCCGATATCACGATCGTCTATTGGCCTGCGCCGGCGGTGCGCCGAGCCCTGGCTGGCACCTCAGCTTCGTTGTATGACGACGAAAACCAGCGCAGCATCAGCGTCGATGGCCGGAAAATCGTGCAGGTCACCTACGACGCTCCCCATGAAGACGCTTGGACAAAGACCGCGCACTTGCGCAATATCGCATTCGGGTATGAGCTCGATTTGCAGTCGACAGTAACCGGCAAATGAAGCTGTATTTGAACGCGCTAGGCGTGGTGAATCCGCTCGGCCGCGGCAAGCACGAAGTAGCGCGCAATCTTTTCGCCGGCTCGCGCGAGGGCCTGGTGCCGCGGACGGATTTGCTCCCCGATCGCTCGGTTCGCGTAGGCGTGGCGCCGGGATCGTTGCCGGTGGTGCCGGCGCGCCTCGCTCATTTCGAGTGCCGCAACAATCGGCTCGCACTCGCGGCGCTGAGCGAGATCGAAAGCGACATCAAAATGCTCGCCGCACGAATCGGACCGCATCGCATCGCGGTGGTGATGGGCACCAGCACCTCGGGAATCGCCGATGGCGAAGCGGCTCTGGCCCAGCGCATTGCGAGGGGCGAATGGCCCGCAGGCTATCGTTATAGCTGTCAGGAGATCGGCAACCTCGCGAGCTTCGTGGCCGACTACCTGGAGCTCGAGGGTCCCGCTTACACCATCGCGACCGCATGTTCATCGAGCGCGAAAGTTTTCGCCTCCGCGCAGCGGCTGATGGAAATGGGGCTATGCGACGCCGCGGTGGTCGGCGGAGCTGATACGTTGTGCCGCATGACGCTGGGCGGCTTCGACTCGCTGCAGGCGCTGGCCAAGGACTATTGCAACCCGTTTAGCCGCAATCGCGACGGGATCAACATTGGTGAGGGCGCGGCGGTTTTTCTGATGACGCGCGAAGAATCGGCGATATCGATGCTGGGCGTCGGCGAAAGCTCCGATGCATATCATGTGAGCGCGCCTCATCCTGAGGGCGAGGGCGCCGCACTCGCGATGCAGCGCGCGCTCGCGGCCGCCCATCTGAAGTCCGAGCAGATCGGCTACATCAATTTGCATGGCACAGCCACGGACTTAAACGACTCTATGGAAGGTCGCGCGGTGAACCGGATTTTCGGGGAGCGAACACCGTGCAGCTCGACCAAATCTATGACCGGTCACATGCTGGGCGCCGCCGGAGCTAACGAGGCCGCGTTTCTGTGGTTGATGCTTGAACCGAGTTTCGCCGGCGGCATGGTGCCGCCTCATATCTGGGACGGCGAGGCTGATCCCGCGATACCGCGGGTCAACCTGGCGCCGATGGAGTTTCGCCTCGAACACCCGGAGCGCGCCGCCGCGCTGAGTAATTCTTTCGCATTTGGCGGCAGCAATGCCGCGGTCGTGCTGGGGCGAGGATGGTGATGCTGCGCGATTGTCCTTACCCCATCGAGGCACTTCTGGCGCATCGGCCGCCGATGCTGCTGCTCGACAAGGTTGTCGGTTACGATGACCGCAGCCTGGTCGCCGGCGTCACCATCACTCAGTCGAGCTTGTTTCTCGGTCCACAAGGAGTGCCCGCGCATGTAGCGATCGAGTATATGGCGCAGACCTGTGGTGCATATGCGGGCGCGATGGCTCTCGATGCCGGCGAGCCGGTGAAGATCGGATTCCTGCTCGGCACGCGATTGTGCCGGCTGCTGGTGCCGTGGTTTCGCGTCGGCGATCGCCTGGTCGTTTCGGCCACCATCGATTTTCGTGACGAACGGATGGCCGCGTTCGATTGCAAGATCGAGATCGATGGTAACCTCGCGGCGGACGCGCAGCTCAAGGTCTATCAGCCTGACAATGATTTGCTGCAAATCGATCACGGTGAGTAAGCAATGAGCCGAACCATCCTGGTCACCGGATCGAGCAAAGGTATCGGGCGCGCGATCGCGTGTCGCCTCGCACGCGACGGCTTCACTGTCGTCGCGCACTATCATGCCGATCGTGAAGGCGCCGAGCAGACCTTGAAATCCATCCGCGAGGGCGGTGGAACTGGGAGGATCCTGCAATTCGATCTCGCCAATCGAGCGGAGTGCCGTGCGCGGATCGAAGCCGATCTCGCCGAGCATGGCGCCTACTATGGGGTGGTGCTCAATGCGGGCATCGCGCGCGACAATGCGTTCCCGGCGCTCGAGGATTCTGACTGGGACAGCGTGCTCGATACCGACCTTGGCGGCTTCTACAATGTGTTGCACCCTATCGTAATGCCGATGGTGTCGGCGCGCCGGGGCGGCCGTATCGTCTCGATTTCGTCCGTCTCCGGAATCATGGGGAACCGCGGGCAGGTGAACTACAGCGCTGCCAAAGCCGGTATCATCGGCGCGACCAAGGCGCTCGCGATCGAACTGGCAAAGCGAAACATCACCGTCAACTGTGTCGCACCCGGGCTCATCGAAACGCAGATGCTCGAGGGCGCGCCGTTGGATGAGATTCTCCCAGCTATTCCCATGCGCCGGGTAGGCCAGCCGAACGAAGTTGCGGCCGCCGTGAGTTTCTTCTGCTCCGACGAGGCGAGCTACATTACGCGTCAGGTGCTATCGGTTAACGGAGGAATGGCATGAGGCGAGTAGTGGTCACCGGGATGGGCGGCATCACCGCGCTGGGTGAGGACTGGCCTACGATCCGATCGGCCTTCGAAGCGGGCAGGACCGGCGTGCGCCAGATGCCCGAATGGAATCGCTACCAGAATCTGAATACCCGCCTGGGCGCGCCGATCGATGGTTTTGACGTCTCGCGCCGCTACGATCGCAAGAAGCTACGCACCATGGGACCGGTTGCACGGATGGCGGTCTACGCCACCGAGCGCGCGCTCGCAGACGCCGGCCTCACCAACGATGCGTCAGTCACCAAGGGCCGAATGGGCATTGCCTATGGCTCGTCCTTCGGCAGCCCGGACGCGGTGCTTGGCTTCGCCGAGTTGATGATGACTGGAACCTCGACCAAGCTAACCGGAACCAGCTATCTCCAGATGATGAGCCAGACCGCCGCGATCAACATCGGACTCTTTTTCGGAGTCACCGGACGAGTCGTTCCCACTTCCAGCGCGTGTACCTCCGGCAGCCACGCGATCGGCTATGGTGCGGAGAATATCCGCTACGGAATGCAGGATCTGATGATCGTAGGCGGCGCCGACGAACTAAGTGTCTTCGAAGCCGCGGTCTTCGACACTCTGTTCGCCACCAGCACTCGAAATGACGCTCCTCAAACCACGCCGCGGCCTTTCGATCGCGATCGCGATGGACTCGTGATCGGCGAGGGCGCCGCGACACTGATCCTCGAAGAGTTAGAACACGCGAAAGCGCGCGGCGCCCGGATCCACGCCGAACTGGTAGGCTACGGCACCAACTCCGACGGCAGCCATGTCACCCAGCCCTCGCCGGCAACCATGGCTATCGCGCTGCGACTGGCGTTGGAAGATGCGAAGCTTTCCGCGGAAGCGATAGGGTTTGTCAACGGGCACGGCACCGCTACCGAATGGGGCGATATCGCGGAGAGCAAGGCGACCTCGGAAGTGCTCGGCAAGCGCGTGCCCATCCACGCGTTGAAGAGTTACTTCGGACATTCGTTGGGAGCGTGCGGGAGCATTGAGGCATGGCTCGGAATCGAAATGATGAAGGACGGATGGTTCGCTCCGACTGCGAACCTGGTCAACGTCGATGAGCGATGTGCGGAACTCGACTATATAATGGACAAAGGACGCCGTCTCGACATCGAGTATCTGATGTCGAATAACTTCGCGTTCGGCGGGATCAACACCTCTCTGATTTTCAAGAGGGTTTAGCGTCGTCCCTGATCTGATTGGCGATCGGAACCCGACCTACCCACCTATCTGCTGGCTGTCGTCCGAGATCCCTGACTCGAAGTCGCGCTGTACTCCGGGAGCGAACCGCTCGGTGCAGGTGCGGAAGTCACCGGCTGTACCGTCGCATCAGGCGGAATTGGTGCAGTTTCGGTCGGACCCGCGAAGTGAATCGGTTGCTTGCCGGCAAGCATATCCGGCGTGACCACATAGTCACCGCCGAGCGAGCTTCGCCAGATGGTTTCGGCAGTTTGGCGATTGCCACCGGTCAGAACGTAGGCGCCGCCGCCGATCAAGCCGCCCGATATCGCGTACACCAATTTCGCCGGAACATAGAAAATATCCGCGGCGAAGGTTCCGACTCCATAGCCGACTCCCTCCCAGTTGACCCCGCCTTCAGCCGGCTGAGGGACCTGCCCGGAAGGAACTGTCATTGGTCCGGTGGGCGCGGTGGTTTGTGCGCGCGCACTGCTCGCCGGCATAGCTATGGCCACGATGGTCAATAGCGCGATCGATCCGGCCACGAACTGCCTGTTTAGGGATCTGAAGTCACCGGTTGTAGTCCGCATCGTCATCATCCTCCTCCTACTAACTCCTACCGGATAACAAGGTACATCGTACGCCCCCATGACTTCAATATCGTCGTTCGGCGAATTAGTTCGCCACCTTTCACGGCAGACAGATGTTGTGTCCCAGCTTGAGGCAAGCTTGCGGCGGCGTGAGCACCGGCGCAGCCACCGCCAGGATTTCACTCACTGCGGGCGCGCTTCCCTCGACGAGAGAGCATCTGTTCGCTGCAAAGATGTTGCCGGCTGCGTCGATCGCCAGTGCGTCGGGGTCGCAGAGGCTCGCACCATCAGGAGAGAAGAGCACCCCAAAAAGGTATCCGGTCCCCGCAATCGATTCGTTGACGCCCCATCCAGAGATTGTAACAGTCGTCGCGAAAACGTCGCCGGCGGAATCCAGCGCCAAAGCCTTAGGTCGGTCGAAAGCCGCACTGGAGGGCGAGAAGAACTGGCTGGGATTGTAGTTGGGTGCGGTTAGTTTGGCGATCCCACCGCTGGAAGCGCCGCCAAGCAGAATCAGCACATTGGAAGACGCATCGAGGCCAATCGAGGACTCGACGGAGCCTACATTCTCATCGCCTGGAGCGCTCACTGCGAAGCTCGACCCCGAAACGTAGTTGCTGGCCGCGGTAAGTTCGCTAACCGTGTTGTCGCAGTTCGCCACGAAAATGTCGGAGGCGAAATCCAACACCAGCGAAGCGGGGCAGGTCAAGTTCGCATCCGAAGGAGCGAAGTTGAATCCGGTGCTATAGTTGCCGAGCGCTACCAATTCGCTCACCCTTCCACTGAGGCCCCCGATGGGATTGTTGACGACAAAGATGTTTCCCGAGCTGTCCAGTGCAATGGACTGGGGATGATCGAAGGCAGCCGCTCCGCCAGGGCTGAAGATGCTGGGATTCAGGTAGCTATTCAGCGCAGTCAGCTCGCTCACCGCGTTGGAATCGCGGCTCGTGACAAAGAGGTTGTTCATTGTGTCGATGGCGATCGAGGGTCCATCGGCAACTGTTATCCCCGGCGGGAAGCTTACGCCGGCGGAATATCCACTCGCAGCGCTGATAGTGTTTATCGATCCTAAAGTGGTTTGGCTGTCGAAGCTCATCACGAATGGATTTCCTGCTCCATCGATCGCTATCGCTGTGTTTTCGGCCAATTGGGTGTTAGCGGGGTTGAGCATCAATCCAATTTCGAAACCATCTGGAGCGGCCGCCAGCGCCGGCTGATACGGCAACGGCGACACCATCGACTGAATCGCGAACATCGCGTTTACGTTGAGCGCGGGATTCGTCGCGATCGAATGCGCCGCGGCCAGAGTGGTATCCGACGGTGAAGTGGAAGTGTTGCTGAAAAGGGCGTTGCACTGACTGGAGCCGGAGCCCGAACTGCTCGCGCACGCCGCGATGATGTTCGACAAGGTATCGAGACGCCTCAGCGCGTCGCAGTTTGGAGGCGGCGAGCCGAGTGCGCATTGCACAGCAGTCGGCAAGAAACTCGAAGCGACTCCGCTCACCGAAAAGTCTCCCGCGGAATCCACTTGGGCGAGGTTATAGTCGTTGGCATAGCCGAGACTCAAGCCGCCGCTGTTGGTCAGCGACGCGCCGATCAGTTGCCCGCTTGCATCAATGAACTGCGCCAGCGCTACTTGCGCGGCTATGGTAGTCAATTCGTCGACCGTGACGTTTGTGGAGGACGCAATGCTGCTGCACGGTCCAACGAGAGCCATCAGCCCAATCGCCGAATTGGTTCCGTTGCCGGCATCGCCACCG
>JBGPMZ010000059.1:0-8847 GCA_041487255.1 Binataceae bacterium (SeqCode)
GATGCAGCGAGTGGATATCCTGCCCGCTCCGGTCGCGATCGCACGTCATCAAAAGGTGGCATCGCTGGAGAGGCATCATCAATCGGGAGGCAAGTAATCGAGTAGGACAGTAACTAGCGGATCTCTTCTTGTGCGCAGCGGGTTAGAAACCGTCGGCACTGTTCAGACCGCCGGTCGAGTGCATAGACAAAAATGTTGGCGTCGATGAGTACGGTGCGTCTAGCTGGAAGGTCGAGCAGGTCAGTAACAGCCACGGTTCAGAACTGTTCGATATTCGGGTCTTCGGCGATCCACTTCAAGGCTTCATCGTCGAGACTGAGGTCCCAGCGGAACTGATCCAACGCTTTCAGGGCGTGGTCGATGCGCGCCGCGCGTCCTTTCTTCGTGAAGTGCTTTCGTTTGAGAGCGGCCAACTTTGGGTTCTCTTTGCCACCGGCAACAGCTGCAGGCGAGCGAATGATCGATTTCGGCACGGGCGATCTTTTCTTTCCTGGAGGCTGTGCGGCGTGCTGTGACCGCGGACGATTCATACTGTTCTTACCATAGCGCTTAGATAACGGTGACGCACTACCTGCCCAATGCTAGGTTTTCGCTCTCATCTTAAGGTCCGCTTCGAGGTAGCGAGGATTTGCGATCTTCAGCTTGTCCTCGACAATCTGGCGCGTAACCTTCATCACTCGATCGCGAAACTCGCCACTATCAGCCTCGCCGGCGCGAATCCTGGCGCTTAGCTCCTCGTTGAATTTGCGCGCCGCCGCGAGCACATCGCTGGTAGTATGAAGATGAGGCTTTTGCGCGCCCAGCAGCGTCGCGAGGGCGTCGACCTCGGCGCGCAACAGCGGCTCACCGATTTCGATTTCGCGCGCGACGATGCGCATCACATTCGCCACCACGCGCGATTGAAACTGCTTCTGTCCCTGTGTAACCGGAACGATCTCGCGCTCGACGAAATCGGCGGCCGCTTGCAGCAGCTCGATCGCAGTAGGTCTATCCTGCATGGTGATGGTCTCGCCGTCTCCTATTCGATGAGGTTCAGAAGCTCCAACTCGTTCTCGACCGTGCGCCGCCCGATACTCGCAAGTTCGACCGAACTGACGAGGCCGTCCATATGGGTGCGCGCCTGACTGATGGTGATGATTCCCCATTTGAGGTTGCCGAAAACTTCCCACCATCGCGCTGCCTCGGGATCGACCGAGATGCCGCCGGCTTGTTCGTACGCGGCCCAGAAATCCTCGCGCTGGCCGAGCCCGCCCACAGGATTCTCATCGGCGCCGAAACGCCACGCGCGGGTGCACATCCAGCCGAGGTCTTCCATCGGATCGCCGAGATGAGCGAGCTCCCAATCGAGGATCGAGCGGACGCCGTCGGGTCCGAAGATGACGTTGCCGATGCGATAGTCGCCATGCACCAGCATCTTGCGCGGCGACTGCGGCACGCGCCGATAGAGCCATCGAAAGGTCAGTTCGAACGTGGGATACGGCTGTAGCGCGAGCTTGCGGAAATTTTCCTCGTAGCGCTGCACCTCGGTCAGCGCGGCGTTGGGTCCGGGCTCGGGCAGGAAATCGAGTTGATGTTTGACCGGATCGATGCGGTGGATGCGCGCGGCGATCTCGGCGAGTTGCGCGGGCATCAGCTTGCGCGCGTTGGCGTACTGCTCGTCGCGCAAGAGGCGGCGCGCGATGGTCTCGCCCTCGACACGCTGCATCACAAAGAAGGCCGCGCCGAGGACCGCGGGATCCTCCGATTGCCAAAACACTTCGGGAACCGGAACGCCCTCCTCGAAGGCGGCGCGCAGCACGAGAAATTCGTGGCGGCGGTTGCTCTCGATGCGCTGCGCGCCCGGGTCGCGCCGCAGCACCATCCCGCGTGTCTCGCTGCCGCGTGGGCTTTGCATCGTGCAATCGAATGACCAGATCTCGCGCGAGGCGCCGCCCGGCATTTTGTGCAGGTTCGCGATTTTCACATCGGTGAAATTGCCCTGCTCGCGGATGAAGGCGCGCAGGCGCTCGCTAAGCTCGGCATCATCCATGCTGGACATCCCTAGCACGCCTGTCACGAAGATCGCAGCCTCGGGAACGGCGACCGGCGAGCTGCACGAGGCCATCGCCTGGCAGATTGAATCCGACCAGCGGGAGGCCGGACGCGGTTGTGAGATGAGGCGCGACGAGGAGAAGCGCGCGGCCCGAATCGAGCATGTTGTCCCAGTTCGGCGTGGGCGCTATCGCGACGAGGGGACTGTCAAGGCAGAGGGGAATTGCACACCTGCCACTTCGTTGCGGCGTTGCGACAGAGGGAATTCTTTGTACCTAACGACGCGCGTCGAATCGCCCCGCAAAAACCATCATGCCGCTCAGACGGGTATGGCACCTAATATGCTCCCTCCGAAAGTACCACTTCGGAGCGCACAGAGAGCGAGGCCAACCCGCGCCTGGAGTTTGATCGCCATCAGGCCGCGAACAGAGGCAACACTCGTCACAGGTTCCAAGACAGCGAAGTACCAATCATGAGCGTATTCAGTATTCGTCGAAAAAGTAGTGGCCAAACTATAGTCATAGTCGCAATGATGCTGCCCGTGCTGTTGGGTGCGGTCGCGCTTGGCACCGACGTCTCGGTCTTTTACTTCAACTGGGTCCAGATGCAGAAGGCGGCCGACTCCGCCGCCTTGGCGGGCGCGAACTACCTTCCTGATAATCCTTCCGTGGCGACAACGACCGCCAATCGGTTCGCACTCAGCAATGGTGTCAAGGCGGGCGAGATCGTGTCCACCAGCGTCGCCGGCGACAATCTCTCGATCTCGATCAAGTTGCAGCGCACGGTTCCCTACTTCCTAGCCAGGGTGGTGGGGCTCTCCAGCGGCGTCGTAACGACGGCAGCCACGGCGGCGCCTCAGTTTGCGCCGCGCACGCTCAACGCCGGCACGCCCGGTCAGGTTCCCCCGGCGGGAGACAACAACGGAGCCAATGGCGGCACCTGTTCCGGGGTCGGCACTTGCGCCCTGATCCCGATCGGGCTCGATTCCAACACTGCATATACGAACGGCACGCAGGTTACCCTTCAGCAAGGTCAGCTCGGCCCCGGCAATTGGGACTTGATCGCGCTTGGCGGAGTCGGCGGAGCAAATCTTAGAACTAATATCGCCAATGGCTACAACTCGATGGTCAGCATCGGAGACTGGATTACTACCGAACCGGGTAAGAAAGTCGGACCCGTCGACCAGGGCTTTCAAGATCGGATCAACACGGCTGTCAGTGTCGATCCCACCGGTGCGTTCTCGTCGCATAGCCTGAACAATCCCAGGGTTCTGATCCTTCCGGTGGTGGACTGGCAACATCCAAATGGCCGTTCGTCGGTTGAGGTGAAGTCTTTCGCTTCGGTGTGGCTCGACAGCTATAGCAAGGGCCAGGTTACAGTGCATTTCATCAGTCAGGTGATCGCCAATAGCTTCGGAGATCCGACCGCTGCTTACTTCGGCTCGCGCGGCACCCCGATACTGACCAAATGAGAATTAATGCCGCGGCATTCGGACGGCTATTCGTTCGCGCCGGTCGTGGCCAAGCCATGGTTGAACTCGCGCTTATCATGCCGATCGTGTTGTTCGTGATGCTGGTGGGAATTCAGTTCGCAATTATTGGCGTTGCAGCCCTCGGTCTGGGACAAGCAGACTATCAAGGCGCCCGGTATGCGGCGACTAACACCAGCGCGTCTCAATCAGCAGTTCAAAGTTACATTGTTTCCGTGGCATCGCCGATCGTCAGCGCCGAGGCAGGCAGGTATCTAAGTAGCAGTTTGAACCCTGCTCCACCCTGCACCTTTGGCAGCACGGTGACGGTTTCGGTGACACTCGATGTCAGGCATCTTGTGGTGTTGCCTAATCCCTTCTTTGGCATTCCGTTCCCGACGACTCTTACCAACTCGCAGAGCGCCTTCTGCGAATGAGCAATGGAGATAAGATGAAGCCATTGAGTTATCTGTTAGTTCTGTTTGTTCTCTCCATGACGAGCCTTCCAAGCGCGCTTGCCGATCACCCTAAAACCGTCACGGTGACCAACAACACCACCTACACGATGAGTGAGTTTTACGCTTCATCCAGCGACAGCTCCGCCTGGGACACCGGCAACAATCTGATGACCGGGCAGACCGTCGGACCTGGGCAAGCCACGACGATTACCATCGCCGATGGCCTGTCTGTATGTAACTACGACCTGATGGCGGTCCTCTATGGCGCGACGCAGCACGCATATCAATATCGCATCAATGCGTGCGACGGCGGCGCTTGGACGGTCCATCAGTAGCGGTCGCGCCTTGGGCCGCCGCGGTCAGTCCTTGGGCAAGGGACCGGTGAGCGACGCGCGCTGAGAAATTTCGATCCAGTTGCCGTCGGGGTCGCGGATGAAGCAGATGCGTGCGACGTCCCCAAAACTCATGGGGGCGGCGCCTTCCCATGCACCCGCAGCCATACAGTGTTGGAAGGCGGCGTTGCAGTCGCGCACCTGGATGGTCATGTAGCGAATTCCTACCGCGCGCATCGATGCGATGACATCGGCAGCCTTGCGCGGATCTGCGCGATCGGCGCGCCGCGCATTCGCATCGAGCTCGAAACTAAGCACCGTCTTGCCGATGCGATAACGCTTGGGCGCGAGCTTCTCGGCGCCCAGCACCTCATCATAGAAACGGTCGAAGTCGGCCTCATTTGTGACGCCAAGGTGAATCCCGATTTGCTCGACACCGAAATGGCCTCCGGGGACCAGTTGAATCTGGTTGCCGTCGGGATCGGCGAGCGCGAAAGGAATCGGCGTGCGCCGGTCCGCGACGATCAGGCGCGAGTAGCCGCCGGCAACGCGCTCCGGCAGCGGATCGCGCGAATGATTTATCTTCAGCACCGAGCCGAGCAGCCCGTAGCGATATTGCTTGACGCCGCCGCCGACCGGCAGCAACTCCTCGTATGCCAGGCCGATGCGCTCGCTGTAAAATGCGCGCATCTCCTCGAGGTGGTTGGTGAAGATGCCGACGTCGATGCAATCTTTCGCGAGTTCCATGCTTCGAGCTTATACACCCGCGGGCGCCAACTGAGTATCCGCCGAAGTTTGCGAGGCATGCGCGGTGCGATGCAGCGTGCCATTGCGCAGACGCCGCTCGGCCAGCATCGCGAAGAACACCGGCACCAACACCAGCACGTGAATCGTTGAGGTGATCATTCCACCGACGACCGGCGCGGCGATCGGCTTCATCACGTCGGCGCCGATGCCGGTCTCCCACAGAATTGGCGCGAGACTGATCATGACGACCGCTACCGTCATGAGCTTGGGGCGCAAGCGATGCACCGCGCCTTCGATAGTCGCGGCCTCGATTCCGGCGGCATCGATTGCGCCTCGCGCGAGGCGCGCGTCGAGTGCCTCTTGCAGATAGATCACCATCACCACCCCGGTCTCGACCGCGATGCCGAACAGATCGATGTATCCGACCGCGACCGCGACGCTGAAGTTGAAGCCCATCAGGTATTGCAGGATCAGGCCGCCGGTGAGCGCGTAGATGCATGGGAAGAGCAGCATCATGGCCTCGGTGGTCGAGTCGAACAGCACGTATAGAAGGATGAAGATCGCCGCGAAGACGATCGGCACGATGATCGTCAGGCGCTGTCGCGCGCGCAGTTCGAATTCATATTCACCAGCCCACTGGGCCGAGTAACCTGCAGGCATCTTCAGTTTGGCGTCGAGGATTTTAGCGGCGCGCTTCACGTAGCCGCCGTAGTCCGAGGTCGCGAGGTCGACGTAGACATAGCCGGTGAGCTCGCCACCCTCATCGCGAATCATCGAGGGCCCCGGCGAGAGCGAGACCGTGGCAACCTCGCCGAGCGGAATCTGCGCACCAGCCGGCGTCATGATGAGGACGTGGCGCAGAGCATCGAGGTTGTCGCGATAGTCTTTCAGATAGCGCACGCTGATCGGAAAGCGCTCGCGTCCATTGATGACGGTCGAAATATTTTCGCCGCCGATGGCCGACGCGACCGCGGTTTGCACATCGCCCACCGTCAGGCCGTAGCGCGCGACCTCCGCACGATTGGGCGTGACGTTGACATAGAAGCCCTGGTTGACGCGCTCGGCGAAGACTCCCCGCGTGCCCGGCACTCCGGTAAGCAGCTCCTCGATTTGCGCGCCGATGCGCTGGATCTCGCCGAGCTCGGGTCCCTGCACCTTGAGGCCGACCGGCGTCTTGATGCCGGTCAGCTCCATGTCGAGGCGATTTTCCGCCGGCATCGTCCAGGTGTTGGAAATTCCCGGGAAGTTGAGCTTCTCGTTCATCGCGCCGATGAGTCCCTCGTAGGTCATCCCTTTCGGCCACTCGCTGCGCGGCTTCAGCATGATGGTGGTGTCGTACATGTCCATCGGGGCGTTGTCGGTGGCGCTGTCGGAGCGGCCGACGGTGCCGAACACGCTCTCGACTTCGGGAAAGCTGCGTATGATCCGATCCTGCTTCTGCAGCAGATCGCCGGCCGTCGTGATCGAGATGCCCGGCAGCGCGGTCGGCATGTAGACCGTCGAGCCTTCGAACAGCGGTGGCATGAACTGGCTGCCGATGCCGAACGCGAGCGGCAAGGTGAGGACGAGGAAGATCAGATTGGCCGCGATGGTCAGCCATCGATGGCGCAAGCACCATCGGATCACCGGCAGGTACAGCCATTGCGAAAATCGGGTTAGCGGATTCTCGGCCTCGTCGCGAATCTTGCGCCCCCGAATCAGCATCACCATCAGAATCGGCACGATGGTGATCGCGAGAATCGACGAGAACGTGATGGCGAAAGTCTTGGTCCACGCCAGCGGCCGGAACATCCTGCCCTCCTGCGCTTCCAGCAGAAATATCGGCATGAACGAGATCAGGATTATCAGCAGAGAGAAGAAAATCGGACGTCCAACTTGCCTGGCTGCGTCGATCAGAACTCGCTCGCGACGAGGCTCGCTAAGTTGTGGATCGCTCTTTCTGGCCTCGCTCAGATGGCGATGCCCGTTCTCCACCATGACGATGGATGCGTCGACCAGCACGCCGATCGCCAGCGCGAATCCTCCCAGCGACATGATGTTCGAGCTGACGCGCAGGAAGTACATCGGAATGAACGAAGCGAGCAGCGCCAGCGGGATGGTGAGAATCGGCACCAGGGCGGAGCGGAAGTGGAGCAGGAAAATTATGATGACGAGGCTGACGACGATCGCCTCCTCAATCAGGTCGCGGCGCAACGTGTCGATGGATTCGGAAATCAGCGGCCCGCGATCGTATGCGGTGACGATCTGCACGCCCTCGGGCAGCGTTTTTTGCAACTCGGCGATTTTCGCTTTTAGCGCGGTGATGACGCGCAAAGCGTTCTCGTTGTCGCGCATCACCACGATGCCGCCGACCGCCTCGCCCTCGCCATTCCAGTCCGCGACGCCCTCGCGAATGTCGGGCCCGAAGCTCACCACGCCCAAATCGCGGATGAGAATCGGCGTGCCGTTGTTGGCGCCGACCGCGATCTCTTCCAGATCGGACAACGAGTGGATGTAACCGAGGCCGCGTACCTGATAAGCGGCGCCGGACATTTCGAGCACGCGTCCGCCGACTTCGCTGTTGCTGTCACGAATCTTGCCGATGACGGTCGGCAGCGAAACCTTCAGCGCGAGCATCCGGTTGGGATCGAGCTTGACCTGGTATTGCCGAATGAAGCCGCCGATCGACGCGATTTCGGCAACGCCCGGAACGGTTTCCAGCACGTAGCGAATTTTCCAATCCTGCAACGCGCGCAGGTCCGCGAGGCTCTCGCGATGGCTCTTGTCGATGAGCGCGTAATGGAAGATCCAGCCCGCGCCGGTCGCATCGGGGCCGATCATCGGACTCACCCCAGGCGGCAGGCTTCCGCCCTGGAGCTGTTGCAGATACTCCAGCACTCGGGTGCGCGCCCAATACAAATCGGTGCCGTCTTCAAAGACCACGTAGACGTACGAATCGTTGGGCATCGTCTGCGCGCGAACCGCTTTGACGTGCGGCGCGGCGAGCATCGTGGTGACGATTGGATAGGTCACCTGATCCTCGATGATGTCGGGCGGCTGGCCCATCCACGCCGTGTGCACGATGACCTGCACATCGGAGATGTCCGGCAACGCGTTGAGCGGGACATTGTTCATTGCCGCAACGCCCGCGATCACCAGTCCTGCAACAACGATGAAGACGAGAAAGCGATTGTGGATGCACCAATCGATGGTTTTGTCGATCATGCCGGCACCCGCGCCTACATTCCGCCGGTCGCAGATACGTTGGTTTGCAACGTTGCGACTTGTTGGCCGGCCTTGCTCGCGCTTACCGAGACTTGCCATCCGCCGCCGCTGTCGAGGCTGATGCTTGCGGCGTAGGTTCCGTTACCGTGCGCGGTCGCAGTCGCGACGCGGCGCATCGCCGCCATCGCCATTGCCGGCATCGGCGGCATGTAGAACACCACCGATACGTTGGCGTCGTCGATCGGTACGCCGAACGAATCACGCAGTACGAGGGTGACCAGGTTCTTCCCTTTCCGCGGCGGACTCGGTTCGGTCTTCATCTCGATAGTCGCGGTTTGTGCCGCTGCCTGCCCGGCGGCGCTGGCGCCGGAAGGCGGCGGCACATAAGCACCGACCGCGGCTTGAAGTTGGCTCTCCGAGTCGACGAGGAAGTTGGCCGAGCTCACGATCCGATCGCCCTCGGCCAAGCCAGTACGCACCACGAAACCGCTGCTCAGATGCGGTCCGAGTTCGAGCTCGCGCGGTTCGAGATAGCCGTCACCGCGATCGACGAATGCGATGCTGTGCAGCCCGGTCTGGAGCACGCTCGAATCGGGAATCACGAGAC
>JBGPMZ010000060.1:0-8771 GCA_041487255.1 Binataceae bacterium (SeqCode)
GAACAGCTCGGCCTTGAGAAGATCGCCGAGCCGCTGTCCACGGCAAACGACGTCGTCTGAAAGGTGCTTCAGGACCGCTCAGCAATTAGGAGTGCAGGCGGCGGGCGTAACACTCGTTACGGCGCCGGTGTAGGTATTGATTTGCTGGTCAGCGCATTGTCCGTTCGCATATTGCACGCGCCGCAAGATAATCCCCGGACCAAGCGGTTTCTGACACAGGACTGCGGTCGGTACCTGCGCGATTTCAAATGGCGCCGGAGATTCGGCTGCCCACGCGGTCGCCGCAGCAATTGCAGACCAAGTCGTCTCAAATTCATGCAGTCCTATCCATCGAGTTATGGGCTTCCGGCCGCCGGGTAGCTGGACGTCGAGCAGCAGGTCGCCGGTCGAAGGACAAACCGTCACGCTGACCTGGTCGTTCGTGTTGGTCTTTACTTGAACGGGGGTGGCCTGTTTGAAGCAGTCCCTATTTTGGGCCCAGAGCTTTTCCTGGTTTTCAGCCTGGGAAACGTTCTGGAAGGGAACGTGGAGCGTTAGGGACTTGAGGTATTGTTGATAGGTTGGCAGGGCGGTGACGAACACCGCGACGAAAGCCGAGGCCTTCGCAAAGCCGGTCCAAAATCGCGGCAAGCCTCCTCCGTTCACTGGTGGTTTAGGCATCGTGCACCTCCGTCAGAGTCAATCACTGCATCTGGGCCGTTGCTACTACCAGGCTATCTTTCTGTCAAGCAGGCGGAATTTTGGTGCGACCGTTTTTCAACCGGCTAAATGGCCGCCTGCGCGTAAATGTCCGGGCTTGAGTTCCCGGGCGACCAGAGTCCTGTCTAGAAATTCATGATGGACTGAGGGGCGGTGCGCGCGATAAGAGCTACCTCGCATGTCGTACGACTCGCGAGAATGGCTGGAAGCTGACGGACTCGGCGGATTTGCGTCGGGCACCGTGAGTGGAATTCGCACCCGGCGTTATCATGCGATTTTGCTCGCGGCGACCGCGCCACCCTCGGGACGAATGGTGCTCGTCAACGGATTCGAGGCGTGGATTGAATCCGGCGGCCACGACCTCGCGCTGACCTCGCAACGATACGCGCCCGATGTCGTATGCCGGGACGGCGCCGAGCATATCCGCGAATTCAAAATCGATCCGTGGCCACGTTGGATTTATGCGCTCGCCGACGGCCGCGAAATCGAGCACGGAATTCTGGTACAACCCGGCCGCGCCGCGACTACTCTCTATTGGCGTCTGCTGAGCGGTGAGGGATGCACTCTCGCGGTGCGACCGCTGATGTCCGGGCGCGACTACCATTCGCTGCATCACGAGAATCCGAACTTCAACTTCACGCCTGAAATCGCTGATGAGCGTGTCGTCTTCCGTCCCTACCATGGCGTACCGGGCGTGGCATTCCAGTCCTCTGCGGCCTACAGCCATCAACCCGAATGGTATCGCAACTTTCTCTACAGCGAGGAGCAAACGCGGTGTCTTGATTGCACGGAGGATCTCGCGTCCCCCGGCATCTTCCGATGGGACCTGTCGAAAGGCGAAGCCACCCTGACCCTCGCGCTCGAAAATGAGCCAATCGTCGATGTCGCGCGCATCCGTGATGAGGAGAAATCGCGGCGCGCGAAATTTCCCTCGCGGCTCGAGCGCGCGGCCGATGCGTACATCGTAAAGCGCGGCGCCGGCAAAACCATCATTGCGGGGTATCCATGGTTCACCGACTGGGGCCGCGACACCTTCATCTCGATGCGCGGGCTATGCCTCGCCTCAGGCCGTCTCGACGATGCGCGGCAAATCCTGCTCGCATGGTCGGGCGCCGTCTCCGAAGGGATGCTGCCGAACCGGTTTCCTGACCACGGCGAGGCGGAGTACAACGCCGTCGACGCGTCGCTGTGGTACATCATCGCGGTCTTCGAATTCCTGCGCGTTGCCTCGAAGATTTCCGACCGTGAGCGCATGCAACTTCTGGCATCGGTGGATGCGATCCTCACGGGCTACTCAAAAGGCGCACGCTACCGCATTCATTGCGGCGAGGACGGACTCATCGCGGCGGGCGAACCCGGCGTGCAACTCACCTGGATGGACGCGAAAGTCGGCGACTGGGTGGTGACGCCGCGCATCGGCAAGCCGGTCGAGATCCAGGCGCTCTGGCTCAACGCGCTCAAGCTTGCGAGTGAGATCGACGACAAGTGGAATATGGAGTACGAACGCGGAAGAGGCTCCTTCCTCGCGCGCTTCTGGGACGAAACGCGCGGATGTCTCTATGACGTAGTCGACTGCGATCATGTCGCCGGAAAAATCGACCGCGCGCTCCGGCCCAATCAGGTGTTCGCCATCGGCGGCCTTCCGCATGCGCTTATCGAGGGACCGAGGGCGCGGCGCATCGTCGACGCGGTCGAACAGCGCCTGCTCACCTCTATCGGACTGCGCTCGCTCGCGCCGGGAGAACCCGGCTATCAGCCTCACTATGTCGGTGACGGGCGCGAACGCGATTCCGCATACCATCAAGGAACCGTGTGGCCGTGGTTGATGGGCCCCTTCATCGAAGCGTGGGTGCGCGTGCGCGGCGAGACCGCCGCCGCGAAAAGCGCAGCGCGCGAGCGGTTCCTCAAACCGCTGCTCGCGCATTTGGACGAAGCCGGAATCGGCCACCTGCCTGAAATCGCCGATGCCGAGCCGCCGCATTCTCCACGCGGCTGTCCCTTTCAGGCGTGGTCGGTGGCCGAAGCGCTGCGCATTGACAAGTTTCTCGCGTGAGGCAGCTCGGCAAGTGCGTCGCCGCCGATGGGCGCATCGGCTCGGGTCAGCTTCAGGACCTGTCAGGTAGTAGACAAACAATACAACATGCTATATTTTGCCCAATGCTGTTCGGACACGTTACAGCCTGTTAAGGGGGACCTGATGTTCAAAATCCGACAGGTTTGCTTCCGGCTCAGTGAGCGTAAAGGTCAGACCATGACCGAGTATGCTCTGCTGCTGGCGGGAGTCGCGGCAATCGCGATGGCGGGATACAACAGTCTCGGCGCCAGCACCAATACTGCGATGACTTCCGCCAGTCAGCTCCTGGCAGTCGGCGACGGTGCAGGCGCTGGAGCCGGAGGTGGCAGCAGCGGCGGAGCGGGCAGCGGCGGAAGCGGTAGCGCCGGAGGCGGAGGCGGCGGGCATCATCGCCGCCACCATCACCACTTCTTTTTCTAGGCGATATCGCGCACTTTTCAGGAAGAAACCGGTTTTCGCGTTCCGGGCGCCCCGCGGAAATCCATCTCGCCAAATGCCAGCGCGAGCTGCTCGCGCCATGGGGGCAGCGTGACGCCGAAGGTACGGGTCATCTTTTTCGACGACATTACTGAATAGAGCGGACGTTTCGCCGCGCTCGGAAAATCGGCGGTGAGCGCGGGACTCAGCCGCTTGACCTGCAGCGGCGCCAAGGCGTGCTGGGCCGCGTGCCGGCGATACAGCGCGAGAATTTCCTCGGCGAAACCGAAGCGGCTGGTGTGGTCCTCGCCACAGACATGATAGATGCCGCTAACTTCCGCGATGCTGTCGGAGATGCTTCGTCCGCTTTGCGAGGAGGCACGCATCAGAATCTGTGCGGTTGCT
Organism: Binataceae bacterium (SeqCode); assembly: GCA_041487255.1. Lineage (GTDB taxonomy): Bacteria > Desulfobacterota > Binatia > Binatales > Binataceae > DATGKG01. The sequence goes on from JBGPMZ010000060.1 coordinate 3,596, forward strand.
TCCGCTACCGACCTGCTCCAGTTGGGCTTGCCGATCTGATCGTCAACGACTTTCAATTCCTCGCGCGTCCGCGCCAGGTCGATGATGGTGCTGAAGAAGTTCTTTCCGCCCGCTCCGAATACCCAACTGGTGCGCAGGATCAGATGCGGCGCGCCGACCGCGACGATCGCCTGCTCGCCCGCCAGCTTGGTTTCCCCGTAGGCGTTGATCGGAGCAGGCTCGTCATCTTCGCGATAGGGCCGTTGGATGGAGCCGGAGAAGACGTAATCGGTTGAGTAGTGGATGAGCGCGGCATGAGCACGACTAGCCTCCTCAGCCATGACGGCCGGGGCACGCCCGTTCACCTTCATCGCGAGATCGTGCTCCGCCTCGGCGGGATCGACTTGCGTGTATGCCGCCGCGTTGACGATGAGGTCTGGGCGCGCGCTCCGAATCGTTCCTCGAATTGCGTCTTCCTTGGTGAGGTCGAGCGTGGACCGATCCGTCGCAATGACTTCGCCCAACGGAGCCAAGGTGCGCCGCAGTTCCGAACCGATTTGGCCGGCCGCGCCTATGAGCAGAATCCTGATGCGAACCTCCTACGAATTCGAAGTCTCCGATGGATTGAAGCATGAAGCATTGCAGAGTTCGACGCGCCTTCGATGAAGTATTTCGCGCATCGAGGTCACATGAGGAGAGAGTGAAGGCGCGCGAGGCGTTCATCGGTGGCGAGGTCGCCCTCGAGGCGGATGCATCGGCATGGAAGCGCCGCCATCCATTTCCATCGGATGACTCTTGCGAGTAACAAGCTGGGTTGCTCGCGCTTCGACCGAGCTATCCCTGGGTTTTTGTTGGGACTTGCGACTGTAGCGCGGGATAGTTCGCATGCGCGACGTCACGCGGCGTCGCAAGCCGGAAGCACCGGAAGAACTGCGAAAAATCCTGCGCGCTACCGCTTAAGCGCAGCAGTCCTCCATCTAACGCCCGCTGCGGACTCAGCTCGCCCCTGCCGACGAGGGTCCAACTGTCCGTGCTGCAATAGATAGTCAGGCTGGGCTGCGTGAGATCTCCCTGGCCGCTGGTGCACCGGCCCTCGCGTAGCTCGATGTAGTAGCTGCCGGGCTCGGCGCCCGAAACTACGAATTGAACCGACAGGTTTGCATTAGGTTCAACGCCTTTTCGGAAGAGCAGCGGCAGGCCCAGGATGAAAATCTCGGCGGAAGCTTTGTTCAGTCCGGCCCGGTGAATTAACGAGGTCGGAAACACACTGATGAGGGGGCCGGCAATCAAGCCGATCACGACTATACAAGCCGGCCACATCGCGAAGGTGCTATCCGGCGATCGGATCGACATCATTGCGAGCGCGATAAATACGACCGCCCACAACATTGCTATCCGCCCTGAGATGCGGGCGAAGCTCGCGCCGCGTTGGAGCCAGAGTGGATACGCGCGCCGCATCCAGTAGCTGGTGAACGGCTCGGCGCCGAACATCTGCGGGACGACCGCAACCGCGGCGCAAGACGCATAAAGGAATGCGGCCCCGTAATTCACAAAGGCGTCGATCGAGCCTGCCAGAAGCGCGACCTGTCCCGCGAAGAAGAACGCGACAATCGCGACGTCGAAGGTCTTGGTTTCCTCCGTCGCGCTTGCCGCGAACAGATAGATAAGCTCTGTTGCCTCGCCGATCAGCAAGGACCACGGCGCTCCCAGCTTGAGTACCTCGAGGCACATGGCGAACGCGACTACCGATGCGATGCTGCCGACGAAGGAAAAAAAGGTGCGCCAGATGATTCCGTGTTCGGCTCGTTCCGCATCGGCGCGGACCGCCAGCGAAAGCGATATCTCCGCGATGGTGCCGCCGTCGACGCTGCTGTGCAGATGAAACGCCGCATGTTCGCCATAGAACGCCCGCAGGCGCTCGCGCAGATTCGACAGCCCAACGCCCGCGTTCCCGCCGCGCGGGTTGCGATTGGGCTTGAAGCCCACGCCGTTGTCTTTGACCCGGATGCAGAGCGAATTGTCGTTGCGCCACGCCGAAATCGAAATCTTGCCGGCGCAAGTTCCGTTCATCAGTCCGTGTCCCACCGCATTTTCGACCAGCGGCTGGATTAGCATTGGAGGAACGTGCAGGCCCCCGACGTCGGCCGCGATATCGGTTTCGACGCTGATCCGGTTGCCCGACCGCGCCCTTTCCAGCTCCAGATACGACGCGACCGCCGCAAGCTCCTCGCTCAGCGGCGCCATGCGGGCGCGCCGTGCGCCGAGCGAGTAGCGCAGCACGCTCGCCAGTTGCAGAATCAGTTGCTCGGCGCGCTCGGGCTGGACCGCCGCCGCTTCCGCGATCACGTTGAGCGAATTGAACAGAAAATGATGGTTGAGCTGGCTGCGCAATGCCTCGAGCTGTCCGCGCAGCACCGCCTCACGAAGCCGCAAATGTTCCTGGCTCGCCCTGCCAAGGGAGAGACCGCCGAGGATCATATACAGCGTGGCGCCACCGATGATCACCAAATTGGTGAACCCGGGAGTGCTCGCGAACTGGTGTGCGACGACGGGACTGACGCCCGTCACGCGCAGCCACAGGTGGTAGGTCGCCATCAGCCCGTAGCCAAACATCACGATTCCGAGCATCACCTGCACCAGCAGCCGCAGGACCAACACGCCGTGCAGATGGGGAATTATCCAGCGCCACGCGCAAAAGGTGATGGTGGCGAAAATCACCGCGCTCAGCAGGTGGAACTCGCTATACAGAACGGAGGCCGCTGATGCTTTGCCGATCAGCCATTCACCGACCAGGTCGAGCGGCACGTTCAGCATTCCTGCGAAGAGCGCGAACACCAACTGCAAGTGAAGCAGGCTGCGGTTGGATGCTGAATCGTGTTCCGTCTCTTTCATCGTCGAGCCTTGGTTTGGCGATCAATCCAACATATCGCTGAGCAGCTTGGCTTGCCTGCGGCTGACCTCGATCTGTTCGCTTTGCTCGAGCTGACTGAAGCGGATCACGAAGCGTCCGCCGAACCACGGATGAATCTCGCGGACCAGGTCGAGATTGACCAGCACGGAGCGATTCGCACGGAAGAACCGCTGCGGTTCCATCATCCGCTCAAGCTCGCGGAGCGACCGGCGCACGGTTAGGCGGCGGGTACGCAAGCGCGCGTAGACATCGTCGCCTTCCGCAACGAAGTAGAAAATCTCGCCGGAGCTTGCAAGCACGATATGCTCGCGATCGTGCAGCGCCAGCCGCTGCGCGACCGGCTGCGCGCTTCCGCTCAGCTTGCGGATAAGTTCCTCGAGTTGGAGGGGGGGCTCCGCCTCGTGGATACGAGCGCGCACCCGCTCCAGCGCGGTGTCGACGCGTTTTTGCTCGTACGGCTTCAGCAGGAAGTCGATCGCTTCCACTTCGAATGCCTCGATTGCGTAGGTATCGTACGCGGTCGAGAAGATCACATGCGGGCGATCGGCGAGGCGTTTAAGGACCTCCAACCCGCTAATGTCAGGGAGCTTGATGTCGAGGACGACGAGGTCCGGGTCGACATGCTCGATCAGTGCAATGGCTTCTGCGCCGGTGGCCGCTTCGCCCGCGATTTCCACATCGGAATGGGCTTTTAGAAATCTTATTAGTCGGCCTCGCGCGGGAGCCTCGTCCTCCACAATTACCGTGCGGATTCTGCGTTCCCGGCGGCTTTGTTCGATGTCGGGCATGTCGGGCCTTTCGACAACTATCAGTGCCTCATTTAAGTGTCCACGCGCCGACGATTCCATCCAGGCATTTTCGCCCAGCGGTCGCAGGCGGACCTCAAGCGGCGAATCCCCACACGCGAGAGGATCGCAGCCATAAGCGCTCCCGTAGGTCTTTTGGGGCACCGGGCGCGGCGAAGTCCGCCAGTCCTCGCGCGCCGACTGGCGGTCTATTTGCGCCGATCATCGGCCATCCGGGGCCGGACGGCGGAAAATCATTTCGCTCTTCCCGCCAACTTGCGATCACTCGGCTATGAAAGCACGTCTTCTCGCAACTGTGGCCCAGCTAATAGCCTTCGCGCTCCTGGCCGGCGGCGCCGCGCGCGCCCAAGTAAAGCCCGGCGATCCTATCACCAAGGATAACGCATCGAAGGTGCAGGATCTTCTAAGTCCGGGAAACTACCTCCTGGTACAACAAGGGATGCAGTTGAACATTGTGCCCACCAGCAAACTCGACTGGCCGCCCCCGTTCAAATCCGCGACCGAGAAGTATTCGTCTCAGGTGGTTCTCAATCCTGACGGCACGCTCAAGAGTTACGTCGCCGGGCAACCGTTTCCGCTCCTCGATCCCAACGATCCGCAGATGGCGACCAAGCTGATGTGGAATTTCAGTTTCCGCCCGCTTTACACCGATGATGCGGACCTGCGCTTTCCCGAAATCGCCAGCTATGTCGGCGCGTCGAAGGACCTCGAGCCGCTGAGCTACTTCACCGTCGGTCATTTCGCATTTTACAACAACATTGGACGCATCGAGGTTCCGCCGATACCGGTCAGTCCCGACTATGCCGCGAGCGGGATTCGTTATCGATTCGCATTTTACCCGTTCCTCGAGCCGGCCGGCCTGCGCGGCTATGGCCTCATCCGAGACCGTCACATGGATCCCAAGATTGAGGATAACTCCTGGGTGTTCAACCCGCAGACGCGGCGGCTACGGCGTCAGTCGCCGGAGATCCTCGCCGATGCCATCGGCGGACTGCCTGGCTTCTCGGGGGCAGGCGGTGGCTATGGCGGCGGCGTGGGAGTGTCGAGTAGTTCCGCCAACGTCAACACCCTCGACCCCGATTCCTACTTCGGCTTTTCGGCGAAGGTCGAGGACTTCACCTACAAGTACCTCGGCGAGAAGGAGATGCTGGCGTGTGTGCACGCAAAGTTCTCCCCCGAAAAAGCCTGCCCCACCGACGGTGGACATACCATTTGCCCCGAGGATTGGGAGATGCGTCATCTCTATATTGTCGAAGCAAATCAGAAGCCCGGGCATAGCTTTTCTATCCCCAGGCGCATTTTCTATATCGATTCTGAAGGATGGCTGATCACCGCCTCGGATCAATACGGCATTGACGGCAAGCTCTGGAAGACGCTGGTCCTCTACAACACCTATCGCGACCGCCCCGTCGCGGATGCGCAAGTCGCCATCTATCCCTACAAACGAATCTTTCAGCTGGGGTTGGTGGATGCCAACATC
>JBGPMZ010000061.1:0-8770 GCA_041487255.1 Binataceae bacterium (SeqCode)
AGTTCGGGAGCATAAATCGTTTCGGTGATACTCGGCATCGATGTCTCCGCTGCGATCGATCCCTAGCATAGTTCGCGCTCGATGCTCCCGCCAATAACAGCTAGGCGAAATCGGCGCCGAAGTGCTACGAATCCGCGATGGAGTCCGTCACTGGTCTGAGCATCGTTCCAATCGAAAGCGCCGAGCAGATGAAGCATGCGCACGACATTCGGCGGCGTGTTTTTATCGAGGAGCAGCACGTCCCCGAGGAAATCGAAATGGATGAGGACGATGCGCATGCATTCCATGCGTTGGCAATCCTCGACGGGAAGCCCGTGGGATGCGGCCGCTACGTCGCGCATGGCGACGAGGTGAAGATCGGCAGGATGGCGGTGTTGCCGGAGCTGCGCACCCACGGCATCGGGCGCGAGGTTCTGCTCTTCCTGATGCGCATCGCACGCGAGCGCGGATATCGCCTAGCGATTTTGCATGCGCAGCTAACCGCTGAAGGCTTTTACCTGAAGAATGGATACACGCCGGTGGGCGAGGTATTCGAGGAAGCGGGCATCGCGCATCGAGCAATGGAACGCGCGCTGACCTAACCCCTAAACTGCCCAAACCTAACCCCTGACCCCTTCCCTTGGGGGAAGGGGAACCGGAAACGGAACCGCAGGATCTTCTTTTCAATCTTCCGACTCTGACTCCCCTTCCCTCAAGGGAAGGGGTCGGGGGTTAGGTCGCAAACTCCGCGATCACCTTCGCGACCTCCGCCGGCTTTTCGAGGATCACATGATGATGCGCATCCGCAATCACCACCAGGCGCGTGTGCGGATTCGATGCGGCCGCCGCTTCCGATGAGTCCTGCGTCATGATGCGGCTCTTCTCCGCGCGCACTAGCAGCGTCGGGAGGCGCAGCGCGCGAATCGTTTCGACCACATGCAGCCCGTCGCCGCCAAAGAAACTCTCGCGATCAAATTTGAGCGTATAACCGCCGGACTCCGCCGGCATCAGGCTCTTCTCCGCGATCGCGAGCACGCGGTCTTGGTGTATCTCGCCCTCATTCGGCATCAGGCGGAAGCGCGCTTTCGCGGTTTCCAGATCCGGATAAACGACGGTCGGCAACGCCTTGAGTCGATGCAAGAATCGATCGCGGCCGCGGCTCGAAACCACCGCGGTATCGACCACCACCACGCCGCATGCGAGTTCCGGGTAGCGGCCGGCGAAGGCGAGCGTGACCACGCCGCCCATGCTGTGGCCGACGACGATCGGGCGATCGCCGTGTACTTCCGCGCCGATGAAGTTCGCGAGATCGGCGGCGTAGTCGTGCGGCTGGTAGGCGGGAGGCTTGACCCATTCGCTATCGCCGTGGCCACGCTGATCGAGTGCGAGCAATCGCAGGTCTTTCGGCAGCTCGGCCGCGACCCATTGCCACCACCATGCGTTCGCGGAGTTCCCATGCAGCAGGACGATCGTGCGCGAGGCATCCGGATTCCATTCGAGGAAATGGAGGCGAGGATTGCTCTTCGAAAAGCGGCTGCGCGGCACGCTCATCTGTTCAGTATACGCCTTCGGCGTGCCGTCAGTTTATGTCGCGAAGAAATTCTTTGAGGATCGCTACCAACCCGGCCGGGTTGTCGAACATCGCGTGATGATAGGAATCGGGGAGCACGGCGAGCTTGCCCCGCGGCATCATCGCGACCATCTCGCGCGCTTGCTCGAGAGTGGGAAACTGGCTCTTGAGGACTTTGACGTAGAGCGCGGGGCAAGTGATCTTTTCCAGGTCGGTGCCGAGGTTGATGGGCTCGCGAATGGTGGTGCGCCGATCGAGTTTATGAATCCACTCGCCTTCCGGCGTCTGGCGAAAGGTGTGATGCGCAGCATGCTGCAAGACTTCTTTCGTCGCCAGCGTCTCACGCGGCAGCATCCGGAAGTTCGCCTTGGCTTCTTCGAGCGATTTGAAACGCTTGCCCGGCCGCTCGGAAAAGCCGCGCAACATCTCGACCGCGCGCTGCGGATAGTCGGCCGGCGAGTCGATCGCCACCATCGCGCGAAGTTTTTCCGGATGCCGAGAGGCGTACACCATCACGTTGTGACCGCCCATCGAATGCCCGACCAGCACGGGCGCGCCGAAGCCCCAGTTGTCGATTAGATCGTCGAGGTCCGCGATGTAATGGCGGGTGCCGTATTCCCATTCCTCGGGCCATTCACTGTCGCCGTGGCCGCGCAAGTCGATCGCGAGCGGATGGAAGCGATCGGTGAAATGAGGGCCGACGAAATCCCACCAATGCCCGTGCGCGGAGCCGCCATGAATGAAGAGAAGGGGAGGCTTGCCTTCGCTGCCGTAATCGACGCAGTTCAGCTTCAGTCCGTTGACGACGAATTTACGCTCGGTCATGCGATTTATGATGCATCACGGTGATGCCCACTCCCTTTCGCCTACAAGATTGATCAAAGCGTTCGAACGCGCCAGTCTTTTGCGGCCACGGAGGTGGATGTCATGCCGGCGAAAACTCCCGAGCAGGTTGATGAACTCTTCGGAAAATATGTCAACGCGCGCGACCTCGAAAATCTGGTTGCGCTGTACGAACCAGACGCGAGTCTCATGAACGAGGACCGAACCGCGGCGCGTGGAACTAGTGCCATCCGCGAAGCGATGCAGGGAATATTCGCGGCCTTTACCGAAGCACACCTTACTATGAACGTAGTGCAAGTTGTTCGGGTGGGCGATGACCTCGCGGTGCTCTACAACGACTTTAGCATGGACGGAAAGGCGGCCGACGGGTCTTCGTTCTCGATGCAGCATAAGGCGATGGAGATTGTGCGCCGTCAGGCTGACGGGACCTGGAAATTCGCGGTCGACGATCCCTACGCCCGCGGCTAACGACGCGTTTCCAGTGCGCGAATGAAGGCCGCCGAATTCGAGACCCATCCGAAGAGAGTTTCGATTACAAGCAACGCCGCTTCGTAGTTACCGCGCGGAAGGTCCGCGCCCAGGGGTTCGGCGGTGCAGTCCGATAGAAGAACGCAATTGTAGCCGCGGAACATCGCATCGCGAATAGTCGAATCGACGCATACGCTGGTCGTGCATCCGGTGACGATGAGGTTCTTCGCTCCAAGTTCCTTCAGCGTCGCATCGAGCTTGGTTTGGTAAAATCCGCTGTAGCGCTGCTTGGAAACGATCCGGTCGCCCGGATGCGGCGCCAGCTCGTCGAGGATCGCGGTATTCCAGGTGCCCTTGATCAAGATGCGTCCTTGCCGGCCGTCGGGCGCGGTGATCGTTTTGCCTAGCCCAAAGGGATCATGCTTTGCGCGATTGGGACCATCGGCCGCGCCGGCGTCTGAAAGATCCGGCTGATACTCCATCGTTACATAGACGACCGGGATGCCCGCGCCGCGCGCGGCTGCGAGCGTCGTTCGCGTCGGTCCGACCGCGCGGCGTATGGCAGTAATGTCGACTCCCGCGAGGTCGAACATTCCGCCCGGCGCGCCGTAGTCATTTTGCATGTCGATGACCAACACGGCAGTTTCTCGCGGCTCGATCACGATCGGCCGTGGTTTCGCGTCGATAGAGATGGTCTGTAGCTGCTTCGAGGTACTGCTCATCTCGTGTCCCACGCTTGCACGGTAGGTATCACCTTAGTGCCGTTGGAGCCGGTTGCTCACGGTGCGATCGAAGCGCTCCGGCGCGCGTCTGGTATTTGGGCCTCGCTTCTACTTATCCGCCGGAGAAGATTCGTTGTAGTGCTCCAGGCTCTCCGGCGGCCGAATGTAGAGCGGATCCACCTTGGTTATGGCCCTCGCAAGCAAGGTGTGACGCCGGTTATCGCGAGACCCGAAGGGCTTGTACTCCTTCTCGATTTCGAAGAACGAGCAGGAGACCCATTGCCTCAAACATTCGGGAGTCGGAACCCACCAGTTGGAATAGTCCCGGCGGAATGGATCCTTGTAGTAAAACCTGGCGAAACATCCCCGCCGTCTCAGCACGGCGCCCTCCACGAGGATCAGTCCTCCGTCCTTCATTACCCGGCGCAGGCAGGTCAGCGCGCGCAAGGGATCTTTCAGGTGATAGTAGACGCCCGCAAACAGCACGACGTCGAAATCGCGAATCCCCAACTGCTCGATATCGTAAACTGATAGTTCAGGGAAATACTTCGCCGAAGATTTCAGCACGGCATGGGCGAGCTGGAACGTAGGTTGTTCGGGAAAGTTCCTCTGACTTATCAGATCGGTGGCAAAAACTTCGGCCGCCCCTCGCTGCTCCGCGAGGAAGGTATTGAGGCCGTCCCAACATCCGATGTCGAGCACCTTCTTGCCCTGAAACGGAATTTCACCGAGCGCTTCCTTAATTCTGGGATTGCCGATGCCCCATTCGCCCGGCGTGACGATACCATCGCCCAGATCGATTGAGTGGACCCAATTGAACTGGTGAACGAGCTTCTTCAATTCCTCCCGTGACAGGTCCGTGAATCTTTCATCGCGCGTCACCGCGGTCGATTTTACTTGCATCAAATGAAAGGCCGAATGCTCAATGGCTTTTGAGCCATTCCAGCACCGAGCGATTGAAGCGCTCCGGTTCCTCGAACTGCGGATTGTGGCCGCTTTTGTCCAGCAGCACGTACTCGTGGGCAGCGATCAGGTCCTTCTTTCCATACCAGAGAGTGGGCGGCACGACGAAGTCGCATAGTCCCGCGACGATCAGCGTCGGGCACTTGATCGCCGGCAAGGTCTTCGCCGCGTCAAAACGCTTCCACTCTCCCCCGCTTCCCCAGAACCGATCCCATATCTCAGGGCTAGCCTTGGTTCCTTCCCATAGAAAGGTGCAATCGAAATGCGGATCGTAAAATAGGCGAGGCGCGCCCAGTACATAGGAGCGAACGATCGCATCCTGCGGCGAGAGGCTCGCGCGCTCGGCAGCGATTCGCTGCCCATTTTCCACGTCGATCCGCTTGCGCTCGGGAGACGCGAGCATCTCCCAATACTTCGCGCCCTCAGCTTCGAATTCGCTGCCGAAGGTCGGCGCCGCCCCGACCAGAATGAGGTGCGAGACTCGCTCGGGATAGCGCGCGGCGAAATCCATCCCGAGGAAGCCATGCCCCGAGTGAGCCACTACCGCGGCCTTGTCCAGCTTGACCTGATCGAGAAACTCGCGAAACGAAGCCGAGAGGTGCTCGATCGTCAGCCCATCAACCTGGCCGGCGTCCGATCGATTGCCGCGCAACTCAACATTTGTAACTTGCAGCTCACTCCGCAGGTCATTGAAAAAGCTCCGTTCATAGAATCGGCTGCCAGCCAGACTCGGTATGACAACGGGCAAGCCGCGTCCTTCGGTCAGGTAGTGAATATTCAGTCCGCCTACGCGAGCGAGCATACTGTGTCTCCTACGTTTATTGTCGCAGCTGTCGGCGAAACTCTATTGCCACTCAAAGCATGGTGGCCAAGAAGAGTCCCGCACCGCTGAGTCCCAGCAGTATCGAAAGAATCCACACCACGCGATAACGCGCAAGCGCCGCGACCGCCCCCAATGCGATGGCGACCTGGAACAAGGCAACGCTATCGGCGAACCTGTGGTGCCGATGCAGCAGATGATCGGCCTCCGCGGATTTTTCGTCGCGCTCGCGCTCTTTGGCACGGGCGGTGGTTTCGATGCCCAACTTTTCGCGGGAGTAGCGTTGACGCTCCTCGGCCAGAGAAGCAGGAGGTTGCTTACCTTGCGCCAGCCACATCGATTCCGAGGCCTCGCGGATAGCCGACTTGATGCCTTTCGCCTGATAGTTGGCCCACTCGTCCGATGCCTCGGCCTGCAGACGCGTCGCTTCGGTCTTCAGGACCAGCGCCTCGTTGACCGTGCCGCCGGCGTGCAAAGCTGCGACAGCCGCCAGCGCGGCAAACAGCGCCGTGGTAAGCGCGATTGCTTTGAGCAATGAGCCGCCCTCGCGTTCGAGCTGTTCCTTTACATCCTCTTGGATCTTGTCGGTGTCGATCTCGATTTCCTCAGGCACGCGCCCCGCCTCCCGCTGCATCTGCATACTATTTCGGCGCTGCAAATCCCAATCGATGCAAATCGGCGGGAACTTTGCATCGGTAATCATTCGTGCCAGCATTCTGATGGGGCTGCCAGCGGCTCTCCTCCGCAGCGGCGCGACGCAATGCGATCCACAAGACTGCTAGCGATACTTCTCGCTCTTGGCCTCGCGGCTGAGGCGGTGCCGGTGCGGGCGCAGGATTCCAACGCTGCCAAGGCTCACGCGCTGGTCGACGCCGCGATCAAGATGACCGATAGCGAGAAGGCGGTGAAACTGCTGTGGCAGGCCACCGATATCGCCCCCAGCCTCGAGGAGCCCTACATCTACCTCGGGATGTACTACAACTCGAAGCAGGACTTCGACGACCTCGCCAAGGTCTACCAGAAGCTGGTGAAATATCAGCCCAACGCCGTTAGCGCATGGCTCAACATCGGCGAAGCCTACATGTCATTCACGCCGCCCAAGACCAAGGAGGCCCTGCCCTACTATCGCAAGGCCTACGAGCTGGATTCGCATTCATCGATGGCGGCGCTGCGGATGGGCGAGATCATGGAGCAGCAAGGCGACCGCGAGCAGGCCCTTCGTTACTTGCATCAGGCGGCCGAGGATCACAGCAATCCGAGCTATGCCGCCGAGGCGCGCAAGATCCTCACCCGGATGGGCGCTAGCTAAATTGTCTGCTTTCCTTATTCCCTCTCTTGAAGGAGAGGGTGGCGCTACTGCGCCGGGTGAGGTCCTGGGATTCGTCCCGCTCGGCACTCATTCGTGGTGGCTGTGATGCTCGTGGTCGTGGTCGATGGGAGGAGTGAACTCGCGATCGAATTTCTGCTGCTGCTCAGGCGTCAGCAGCGCTCGAATCTGGTCGTGGGTCTGAAAGATCAGTTGCTGACGCTGACGATGAAGACCCTCGTACAGCTGATCCATCTTGAGGTGCGTGTCGCGCACCAGGGTGTCGATTTGATGCCGTTGATCGGGGCTCAATTTGAGCTCGTGGTCGAGCCGCTCGATAAAGCCGTGGGTGCCGGGCACCCTGAGCATTCGATGACGGTATGCGGCAGTGGTGAGAGCGAATCCGATCAACACGCCGGCGACAACCGCCAGCGTGATTCCGCTCCATTTCAGGCTATTGCCCAAAGTCGCTAGCGGTCTCCGGAAAGTCCGCGCTCACGAGTTCCACGAACTGCGAGGGTTGTTGAATAGCCTCGCTCAGCGTCTCGGTCGGGGTTTCTTCGGAGAAGTACGCGGCCGAGGCGCCGGTAATGCCTAGCGCCAACACCGCCGCGATCGAGAGCCAGGCCGAGGAGCGACGCGGCTCGCGAGATGCCCTGCCCTCGCGACGCGCAGACGCCGACCCGCGAGGCACGGTTGATTCCGCTCTGTCGGGCTCGGCCTCGGAATGAAAGACCGGAGCAGTCAGCGCGAAGGCGCGAAACGCCGCGTCGCATTTGGAGCATTCGGCGAGATGCGCGAGAAACGCGGCGCGGCGCTGCGGCGCGAGCTCCTTGCGCCAGAACGAACGAAAATCCTGTCGTGCTTCAAAGCAGTTCATCTTGCTACTCGAGCGCGCCCCGCGTTCATCATACGCTCCGCATTCTTGCGCAGAACCCGACGTGCGCGAAACGCGCGAATTTTTACTTTCGCCTCACTCCACCCCATCATAGCGGCGATCTCGGCCACCCCTAACTCCTCGCTATCCTTCAAAACCAGCACCATCCTGTCTTCCGGCTTCAGCGAGTCGAGCAGTCGATGCGCCAAATCGTGCGCTTCGCGCCGCTCCTCGGCCTCGGCCACCAGATCCTCGGGCGTCGCAGTGCTGACCAGCTGCATCCATCCGAGCTCGGGCTCGCTGAAATCGCCGACCAGATCCTCGGGCCTGCGTTTGCGGCGGCGCAATTCGTCATAGCAAACATTTACGACGATTGCCCGCAGCCACGCTCCGAACGGCATCTCCGCCCGATAGGTCGCGAGCGCCGCGAATGATTTCAGGAACGCTTCCTGCGCGAGGTCACGCGCGATCTCATGGTCGGAGAAGAAGCGCTGACATAACCGCTCGACGCGCTGGCGATGGCGTGCCGACAGCTCCGAAAATGCCTCGGTCTGCCCGGCGAGGGCATCCGCGACCAGTTCCTCATCGGGTCTGACCGGAACGCTCCATCCGATTCGTCGCGCCAGAGCAAGTCGTCGCATACGCATCTGATATTACGCGCCGACCCGCGGTGCGGTTACAGAAAAAATGTAGCAATTTGGAAGGCTTTTCGACGGTCAACTCTCTTGGGTTTTGGACGGAAGATTGAAGCCCGCGCGAGCCAGATCCTCGGGCGTGTCGAGGTCCAGCAGGATTCCCGGATCATCCACATCGACATAGACGACGCGAGTGGCATCGGCGTTTACCACCACCCGTGCTCCGATGTCCTCCGGCGCATCGAGGAGTTCGCGAAACATCGAGCAGTCGAACAGCACTGGATGACCTCGGCGGCCGCCGTGACGCGCGATGACGATGGGCTGGCGCGATTGCCGGTACGAATCGATCACTGCGGCGAAAGTCTCGGCCTTCACCGTAGGATGATCCGTCAGATGAATCAGCGCCGCAGAGGACTCGGGAGGAAGGGCGCGGATTCCCGCCTTGATCGACGACAATTGACCTCGAACCCAATCGGGATTGTCCACCACCATGATGCGCGGGTCGGCCGGGATCGCCGACCGGACGCGCTCGGCATGCGCTCCAACAACAACAGTCAGGCGCGCGACGACTTTGAGCATCGCGGCCG
>JBGPMZ010000062.1:0-8750 GCA_041487255.1 Binataceae bacterium (SeqCode)
CGATTGCGCGGTCCATTCAATCAGCTCGCGCGGCGATCCATCCTGTCCAGCCGATGCGACCGCGATGTACGGAATCTTCTTCACATGCAGAATCCCTTTACAGGCCTCCCGCCACGGACCCGGCACCGCCATCGCGCCGAGGATGACGCGCAGCCCCGACATCGCCTTCGCTTCCTGGATGCTCGCGTACTTCAATTTCACATCGGTTACCGCGACTTTGTCAGCCATCGTTAGTGCCCTCCCGCGTCCGTGAGTTCGCGCGCCCCCATCATGCAAGATTGTCGGCGACTTTCAAATTGAACTTGCGCCTGCTATCGAACGGGAATCCTCGCGGAGGCTATGCATCATGGATCGTCTGAAAGGCAAAGTGGCGTTGATTTCCGGCGGCGCGCGCGGGCAGGGCGCGGCCGAAGCGCGACTGTTCGTGAGCGAAGGAGCAAAGGTGGTGGTCGGCGACGTCCTCGACGATCAATCCAACGCACTGGCGCGCGAGATCAATGCGAAAGCTCGCGCTGTGGTCGCGGTCCATCTGGACGTGACGCGCGGAGCCGACTGGCGCACTGCGGTTACCACCTGCGAGAAGGAATTCGGCGGCCTCGACATCCTGGTCAACAACGCCGGCATCTTCAACACCTCGGGCCTCGAGGACACCAGCGAGGAGCTCTGGGACGCGATCGTCAACATCAATCAGAAGGGCGTGTGGCTAGGGATGAAGGAGGCCGTCGCAGCGATGCGCCGTAGGGGTGGCGGCGCGATCGTCAACATCTCATCGGTCGCAGGACTAACCGGTTCGACCGGCTCGACCGCTTATCATGGGACCAAGGGCGCGGTGCGTTTGCTGACGAAAGCTGCCGCGGTGCAGTATGCACCCGAAGGGATTCGCGTCAACTCCGTGCATCCCGGCCTCATCAACACGACGATGATCGACATCATCCCGAAGGAGCAGCGCGACTACTACGTGAAAAACGTGGTGCCGATGGGGCGCGAAGGCACGCCCGAGGAAGTCGCGAAGCTGGTGCTATTTCTCGCCAGCGATGATGCGTCATATGTCACCGGCGCGGA
This sequence comes from Binataceae bacterium (SeqCode), assembly GCA_041487255.1. GTDB lineage: Bacteria > Desulfobacterota > Binatia > Binatales > Binataceae > DATGKG01. The sequence continues at coordinate 1,063 of JBGPMZ010000062.1, forward strand.
GTTCGTGGTCGACGGCGGCATGACCGCGACGTGACTGCTATGCCTACCTCAGAAGAAATCGCGCGCGAGCTGGAGAGCTTCTATCGCCACTACATCGACGTCTTCAATCGCGAGGACGAGCGCTTCTATGACTGCTTCGCTCATCCGTATGGCGCGGTCTCGGGTGAGCGAGGACTCGCTACAGTCGCGAACGACGATGACAATCGCAAGAACTTCCGCCGCACCATGACGGCGCTCAAGGAACGCGGATGGATCCGCTCGGATATCGATAGCATCAAGGCGTGGGCGCTGGGGGACAATCTCGGGATGATTGTCTCCGATGTGACGCGCTACAAGACTGACGGCTCGGTGCTGGAGAAGCTGCGTGCCTGCTACATGGTTCGTCGCGATAGCAGCGGGTGGAAAATCCTGACTATCAGCGAGATCAAGCCTCCGTTCCTCGGCCCCGGCGACATCGCGCGCTAGACGCCACATTGCGATGGACAGTTTCTCGTAGCGGTCCTACAATCCCGACCGGCGCGACTTCAGTTTCGAATCCAAATCCAGGAGGGCTGAGCCATGGCTAAATACACGTTCCTTGCACTCACCAACCCAGTTGCGGGTAAGGAAGCCGAGTTCAACGAGTGGTACGACAAACACCACGTTCCAGACGTTATCAATGTGCCTGGATTCATCAGTGGGCAACGGTTCCGCCTCGCCGACAGCCAGTTCGGCGGCGAAAGCAGTAAAGCCTTCAAGTACCTCGCCCTATATGAGATCGAGACCGACGATGTCGCAGCCACCATCAAGGAGTTGCGCGCGCGAGGTGGCACCGCCGACATCGTGCCTAGCGACGCCATCGACATGAAGAACGTTGCGACCTACATGTTCACGCCGATCAAGGAAAAGGTGATGGCAAAGGACGTCAAGCGTCCGCGCCGCGCCGCCTGAATGCTCGCGCACTCGCGACGGCAATATTGGCGATGAGCGAGCAGACCTCCAAAGAGATCCACGACGGGCTCGATCATCCCGTGATCGACGCTGATGGTCACTACGTCGAGTTCGGTCCCGACATTCTCGACTATCTCAAGAATGTCGCGGGTCAACGCGTTGCTGATGCGTTCAAGGCGCCCAACGTGCGGATCGGCAATTCGATTCGGATGACGCCTGATGAGCGTCGCGACCGGGGAATTCCGCAGGAAGGCTTCTGGGTGATTCCGGCCCGCAACACTCGCGATCGCGCGACCGCGTTGCTTCCTCGGCTCCTTTACGAACGCCTCGATGAGTTCGGAATCGATTTCACCGTGCTCTATCCATCGTGCGGATTGATCATCGTGCCGATCGAGGATGAAGAGCTGCGCCGCGCGACCTGCCGCGCGTTCAACACTTACCTGGCCGATCACTTCCGCGAGTTTCGCGATCGCATAACACCCGCGGCGGTGATTCCGATGTATACGCCTGACGAGGCCATCGCGGAGCTGGAGTACGCGGTGAAGACGCTCGGTCTCAAGGTGGTAATGATGGGGCATCCGGTGCGACGGCCCATCGCGTCGGTTCTGCGGACAATGCCGGAAGCCGCGCGATGGGCGCGATGGGTGGACGCCTTCGGCATCGACAGTCCCTACGACTACGATCCGCTGTGGAAAAAGTGCCGGGAGCTGGGTGTCTCGCCGTCATTTCATTCGGGCTCGCGCAGTTTCGGCTTTCGCGGCTCATTCAGCAATTTTACCTACAACCATATCGGCCACTTCGCGGCCGCGCTCGAAGCGATCTGCAAGTCGCTGTTTCTCGGCGGCGTGACGCGGCGTTTCCCTGATCTCAAGGTCGGATTCCTGGAGGGCGGGGTCGCGTGGGCTTGCATGCTGTACAGCGACCTCATCGGGCATTGGAAGAAACGCAATCGCGCGGCACTCGAGGAAGTGAATCCGGCGAATATCGATCGCGCGATGTTCCGTGACCTGTTGGTGCGCTACGGCGGGACGGAGCTAGCTGCGCGCTACGAAACCGATGCTGCCCCGCTGGAGGCTTTTCATACACCCGGACCGCCTGCGATGCAGGAACTCGACGATTTCGCGAGATGTGGAATCTCGCGCGCCTCTGACATCGGAGAGCTGTTCACGCGCAACTTCTACTTCGGATGCGAGGCCGACGATCCTCTAAACGCGTGGGCATACGCCGGCAAGGTCAATCCGTTCAAAGCGCGGCTCAAGACTCTGATGGGCTCGGACATAGGTCATTTCGACGTAGTCAACATGGCTGACGTTTTGAAGGAAGCCTACGAACCAGTGGAAGACGGTTTGATAACTCGCGATGACCTGCGTGATTTTCTCTTCACTAACCCGGCGCGGTTCTTCGGCGAAGCAAATCCGGATTTCTTCAAGGGAACTTTAGTGGAGAGCGCGGCAAAGGGATTGCCGGCGGTCGCCAAGGCATAGGTCTCATCGGAGCGCGAGGTAGGGAAGATCGTAGCCGAAAGCCTTGGGGCCTACCGCTTTCAACGCCTTGGGAGTCTTCATAAGGGGCGAGCAAGGTAGACCTATGACAGTCACCCTAAGGCCCGGCCTTAGAATTTCCGTTGTGACGGGAGTGCCGGTTTCGGTTTCCACCAAGGTGATGAGATCGGGAACAGTTAGCGCGACCTCGTCCTCCAGCTTCAGGATGAGATACTCGTTCTTGAATGCTATCTCCGCGATGCGCCCCTTGTCCGCCTCGACACCTTCGAGGAGAACCTTGCCCCAATCGTGACCGGCGCGAAAACGCCGCTCCACGTCGACGATCTTTCCACCGATGAATCTCCTGCCGTTTCCCGCCTCGACGATTGCGGCGATCGGATCGCGCCTCGAGGCTCGCGCGGACTCGACTGCGCGGCCGAGCGCGAGAGCTAACGCAATGGTGCCGCGAATCAGCGTTCGCGCAAGCGATTCGTGATCGAAGGTCGTCGTCATATAGATGAGGCCGCCATTGTCGGAGCAGAGCTTGCGCAATCGCCGCTCCACTCCGATGCCTGAAGGCTCCTCTGGTGATTCGTCGCGGGGACTTTCATTGTCGTGCGCTTTCGCATCGAGCAGCACCGCGCTGTCACCGCTGAGCGCGAGCGGAAGCCCCGGCGTGGTGCCATAGATCATGAAGGTGCACATCTGAAGCTCGGGGAAGGCGCGACCTATGCTGTCGCCGTCGAGCAGTGGCAGCCCGGTCCGGGCTGCGAGCATCAGCGGGAACATACACTGGAGGCCGCCGATTTCGGCGGTAACGAATGCGCCGAGACGTCCTTTGAGCACGGCCATTACGGAATCGAAGCCGAGCTGCATGGCGCGGAGGCTGGGAGGCTTCTCGAGACAGACCAGTGGCGCTCCGATTACCGCGGAACTGATTGCAAACGCATCGGGATCCATTTCCGTAACATCGATCACTCGCACGGAGGTGTCGCCGACGATCTGGCCGGCAACAAGTTGACCGTAATATGAGTTTCCGCCGCCTCCGGTGCCGAGGATTCCCGCGCCCAGCGCCAGCGCCGAAAGATCGCTACGACGAATTTCAAAGCTCATTTGTCTGATTCTCCGATGTCGCCGACCGCGCGCGCATGCACCCGGAGCGCCTCCGACGCGAGGTAGGTCAGCGCCGCGTCTTCGAGTTCGACGGTGTGGATGGTTCCCGCGCGTGCGCCCGCTTCTTGCGCCCGGCGATGCGCTTCGGCTTCGGCCCGAGCCAGCGCTTCCCCGCGCGGGACGCTGGAAGAGAAAGTCAGGTCGGCCTCGCCGCCAACCTGTGCCATCGCGGCTCCGTATGCATTAGCGACGGCCGCGTCAGCCGGCGACTGCACCTGACGGCCGAGTTCGCGCAACAGATGCAGGATCAGGGGCGCGCCTCCTCCCACCAGGATGATTGGAAGCCGGCGATCCAGACGATCGTAGTTTTCCAGCAGCCGCGACAGGCGAACACGAAGATGATCGTCGACCCGCGCTATCACATCCGGATCGATACTTTTCACCAGCGCGCGATCGCCGATTTCGGCGCGCCCAGCTGCGACCGCGATATCGGTCAATGTCAGTTGACGGCCCCCGAACACCATCGCCTCTTCGGTGATGTGAAACCCCACACTCTTCGGTCCGACCGCACCGGTCGCAACATCGACGAGGCTCCCCCCGCCGACGCCAACCGAGCACAGGTCCGGCATTCTGAAGTTGGTACGGACGCCCGCGATGCTCAGGTCGAGTCCCGCCGCTTGTGGGTAGCCGCCGCGTAGTACGCCCACATCGGTGGTGGTGCCGCCGACGTCGATCACGATCGCTTCAGCCATCGATGCGAGGATGCCCGCGCCTCGCAGGCTGTTGGTCGGTCCCGAGGCAACGGTGAATATCGGCAACTGCGCGGCGCTCTCCGCGCGCATCGCGGTGCCGTCGTTTTGGCTGATGAACAGGTTGGCGGGAACCGCCGCCTGAAACCCCGCCACCGTTCGTTCGGCGAGTGGACGCAGCATCGCGTTGAGCAACGTCGCGTTCTCGCGCTCGAGGATTCCGAAGCGCCCGATGCGATGCGACATCGTCACTTGCAGCGCGGGATTTTCGGCGCGCAACCACTCCGCGACCTGCGCCTCATCTTCCGGGTATGACGTGCCGAAAACTGCGGTCACGGCCGCTTGGCGAATGCCGCGAGTGGCGAGGGTTCTGGCGACCCGGGAAATTTCCGCGCGATCGATTGCGCGAATAGGGCGGCCGTCGTACTCGCGCCCACCCGCGACGAAAAAAGCCTCGTTGTTGACCGCACGCCGAAGATCTTCGGGCCAATCGATCATTGGCGGGAGCGATTCGGACACCGGGCTTCCAACTCTGATTGCCGCGGCAGCCGCGAGATTACGTCGCTCCACCAGCGCATTCGTGAAGGCCGTAGTGCCGATGTGCACGCGCTCGATGTCGTAGTCTTTCCTGACGCCCGCTAACGCGGCGAGGATGCCATCGCGCACCTCGAGGGTGGTCGGGACTTTCGCGCGCTCCACGATGCGACCCGCGCGGACCAGCACCGCGTCGGTGTTGGTTCCGCCCACATCGATTCCGGCAACTACTTTCATCTTAAGATTTTGGCAACATCGGCCACAGACGGAGCGCAGTTTCACCAAAGAGCCAACGCTTTTCGTCCGGAAACAGGAACGAGAGCTGCTCCTGCGCGAAGTCGACGAACCCTCGATAGCTGCGATCGTTGCTCGCCGGGAAGTTGGTACCCCACATCAGGCGATGCGCGCCGAAGGTGTCGATCAGGCGGCGGAAGAACTCAGCGCAACCGCGCTCGCCGTTTTTCGCCGCCGCCGCAATTGTCCACGAAGAAAACTTGCCATAGAAGTTCTGGAACCGTGCGAGGTCGAAAAGCGGCTGCTCTTCCTCGAAATCCGGGGCGTCATCGAGGCGGGGAAGTCCTAAGTGATCGAGCGCGACGCGCAGATCGGGGAAGCGTTCGAGCACGCGCGCGAGCCGCGGCAGTTGATGGAAATTGGTAAGCACACATACTGGAACGCGAAGGTCTGAGGCGCGACGCCACACCGGATTGATGCGCGGATCATCGAGCATCGTTTCGGGTTCAGTCCAGGTCACGACGCGCAAGCCCTTCACTCCCCTATCTTTAACCCAGTAGCTGAGCTTGGCCGCAGCGTCAGGTTTCAGAACATCGACAATGCCAACTGCGGCGAAGCGATCCGGATAGCGCGCCGCCACATCGGCAACATAATTGTTGTCGTATTTGTATGCGCCGAAGGCCTGCACGAGGATCGCGCGATCGACGCCCGCGCCATCCATCAACTTCAGAAATTCCTCGTCGGTCAGGTCGCGCACCCATGCGGCGGGATTCGGTCCGGTATCGCGCGGATACTTGCGCTGATCGTCGGACATGATGTGGCAATGACTCTCGACCATGACCATCAGCCTCGGGCGATAGTACATTCCAGCGTTTTTTGCTAGCGATCATCGTGCAGGATCCTGACACGGATCGCGCTGCGCGCGTTCGCGATTGATCCACGGAGGCGACGATGATCGAGGACACCAATATCCAAATCGATGAGCCCAATCGCTGGCGTCTCGAAACTCCCGGCCATGGCGGATGGCCGCGCACCGCCAGACCCGATGATCCCAATCGCTATCTGATGATCTCGTCCGATTGCCACGCCAACGAGCCGGGCGGCCTCTGGCATCAGCGGCTCGACAAAAAATATCACCATCGCCTTCCGCGCATCGAAGTCGATGAGAAGGGCACCAAATGGGTGGTCAACGAGGGGATGCAGCGCTCGCGCCTGCTCGACAGCCACCTAGCCGGCGAGGACGACATGCGCAACAAATCCGGCTACACGCCCGAGCAGCGCATCCGCGACCATCGCCGCGACGGCATCGACGCCGAGATCATGTTCCCCAACAAGGGCCTCTCGGTGTGGGCGACCACCGATGCCGAGTTCGGCGCCGCGCAGTGCAAGGTGTGGAACGACTGGGCATGGGAGACCTACGGCCCGTACAACGATTTCATGTCGCCGATCGCGGCCATCATGACCGCCGACGTAAACATGGCGATCGATGAGATCAAGCGGGTGGCGAAGCTCGGCTTCCGCGGCGTCAATCTTCCCTGCAAACCGATCTTCGGCGCGCATGACGCACGCCATCCCAACTACAACATGACGATGTTCGATCCGATGTGGGCGGCGATCGAGGACTGCGACGTCACGATCACATTCCACATTTCGACCGGCCGCGATCCTCGCGCCGCGCGCAAGGATGGCGGAGCGATCATCAACTACACGGCGCATGCGCTGTCGCCGACCGTGGAGCCGATCGCGTGCCTATGCGCCTCGGGCGTGTTGGAGCGCTTCCGCAAACTGCGCTTTGCCGGTATCGAGTGCGGCATCGGATGGGTGCCGTGGGCGCTCGAGGCGATGGACGAGGCCGCGCGCAAGCATCATATGTGGGCGTTCCCTAAGCTGAAGAAGCTGCCGAGCGAATACTTCCGCGAGCATGGCGCCGCGTCATTTCAGGATGATCCGATCGGCCTCGAACTCGCCGAACGGCATAACCTCGTGAACAACTTCCTGTGGGCCAATGACTATCCGCATCACGAAGGCTCATGGCCGCATTCGGCGCAATCGATCGAGCGCCAGATGGGCGAGCTGAACGAGGCGAGTCGCGCGCAAATCCTGGGCCTCAACGCGGCGAGGATTTTCAAGTTCGACGTCGACGCGCTGATGCGGCGGCGAAGTTTGGCGGCCAACTAGGATTCAGGCCCCATAGACTCGGCCTACCGCTGAGCTATAGGTAAGCCGGCGCGCGGCACACTCACAGTCGTTCGCGCTTCGCGGGGTGCTGGACTAGATTCGGTCGCGATGGGCGAGGTTAACTCTTCACAGTCAGACATTCTGTCCGTTGGCAGCCGCCTCGATGCGCCACCGGTTGCGCGATGAGCGTGGAAGAAGCCCCTCACCTCGAGCGGAGACTCGCGGCGATTCTGAGCGCCGACGCGCACGGCTACAGCCGCATGATGGCCGACGACGAAGTCGCCACCGTGCGCGAGGTCAAGCTCTGTCGCGGGATCTTCGGCGCGCATGTAGGCGAGCATCACGGACGTGTGGTTGACTCCCCGGGCGACAACATCCTCGCGGAGTTTCCCAGCGCCGTCGAAGCGGTCCGCTGCGCGGTTGAAGTTCAGCGCGAGCTGGTTAGCCATAACGCGGAGCTAGCTTCAGC
>JBGPMZ010000063.1:0-8722 GCA_041487255.1 Binataceae bacterium (SeqCode)
AATCGGCTCACCGAGTTGGGGATTGACACCAAGGTGGTCGACATCCCGAAGGCATTCGCCGAGTTCAAGAATCTCTGCGACAAGAAAAAGATCGTCTACGATGACGACATCCTTGCGCTGGTCAATGAGGAGGCGCGCCGCACCTCCGAGGCGTACGAACTGGTCGACGTCGGCGTGACCTCATCGACGCGCAGCACTCCTCAGGCCGAAGTAACGCTCCGTATCGAAGGAACCGAACACACTGCGAAGGCAAGCGGCGACGGGATGGTCGATGCGTGCTTCAAGGCGATCCTCAAAGCGGCGGGAATCAGTCCCACCCTCGAGCGCTATTCGGTCAAGGCCATCACCGGCGGTACCGACGCGCTCGGTGAAGTGAGTTGTCTGATTCGCGAAGACGGCATGACGGTCGCGGGCCAGGGTGCGCATAGCGACATCGTGATGGCGAGCGCGCTGGCATTGGTGAACGCGCTCAATCGATTGAAGACGCGCACTCCGATGATCGAAAAGGATACCGCCGTCGGCGTCTAATCTGCTCTCCGCCTCTCCCGTGTTTTCCACGGGAGAGGTCAGCGGCGGGCCGCTTGTTGCAATCGTTGATTCAACCAACCTTCACTATTGGCGCCTGGGCGGGGTGATGACCGAGTTCAACTCGAATTTGGAGATCTTCTATGCGACGCGCGCGGACTTCATCCGGAGCAACGGAACATTAGGGGAACCGCTAGCGTGACCCGCACTCAAGCGAATGCCGATTCGGGTCGCAATTCGAATATAAACCGACCGCTGCAAGCGCCAATCAGGGACTTGCCGCAGGCAGGCACTTGGGCTAAACGCTAGACCGTTGTTAACAATCTTCAGAGGCATTTCATCTTTAGCAGATCTCTAACGGCAGCAGATTCTCACGCGCTGGGACAGCGCAACTTCTAAATGGCCTACAAGGTTCTAGTTCTGAGGGGTGACGGCATCGGTCCCGAGGTCGTCGGAGAGGCTCTGCAAGTTCTCAAGCTGGTCGCGCGCGATTCCGCAGTCGATATCGAATTCAAGGACGGGATCATCGGCGGTCATGCGATCGATCAGTTCGGCACCCCGCTGCCGGCGGACGTGATCAAGCACGCGCAAGAGAGTGATGCGATTCTCCTCGGCGCTGTCGGCGGGCCGAAGTGGGATATCCCGACTGCGGAGCATCGTCCAGAGCAGGCGCTGCTCGGCATCCGCAAAGCATTGGGGCTTTTCGCGAATCTCCGCCCGGTCAAGACGGTCAAGGAATTGGTCGGCGCTTCGACGCTGAAGCCTGAGGTGATAACCGGCGTCGATTTGGTCGTGATCCGTGAACTGACCGGCGGCATTTACTACGGTAAACCCAGCGAACGCCGCCAAGGGAAAGACGGGCGCGAGGCGATCGATACCTGCATCTATACCGAGACGGAGATTTCGCGCGTCCTGCGCTTTGGCTTCGAGCTCGCGCGCAATCGGCGCAGCAAGCTGACCTCCGTCGACAAGGCCAATGTGCTGGCGACCTCGCGGCTCTGGCGCGAGATTGCGATGGAGCTGGCCAGGGAATACAAGGATGTCGCTTTCGAGAATCAGCTCGTCGATTCGATGGCGATGCATCTGATGCGGCGGCCCAAGGACTTCGACGTGGTGGTAACCGAAAACATGTTCGGCGACATCCTGACCGATGAAGCCTCGATGCTCGCGGGCTCGATGGGACTTCTGCCGTCGGCGTCTTTAGGAGAGGAAATCAACAGCGCCGGTTTCCGCGTCGGACTGTACGAGCCGATTCACGGCAGCGCACCAGACATCGCCGGGCGCGACGAAGCCAATCCGCTCGCGGCGATTCTCTCGGCCGCGATGCTGCTGGATCAATCGCTCGGCATGCGCTCCGAGGCCGAATCGATCGAACGCGCCGTCGAGTCTGTCGTGCACGATGGATATCGCACCAAAGATCTCGGCGTCGCCGCCAAGGGCATGCAGCTCGGGTGCAAGGCGATGGGACGGCTGGTCCGCGAACGCATCGAAGCGCAACAACCGGAGTCTGAGTAAAGCAGAGTGCCCGCAGCGCGCGAACCCCGAGTGGCAGTAGTTGGAGCGACCGGCGCGGTTGGAAACCAGCTCGTCGAACTTCTGCAGACTCGCGCATTTCCCAAAGGGGAGCTACGGCTGTTCGCGATGACGTCCGAGACTGCAAGCACCATCGAGATCGAGGATGCCGAATTCGAGGTCGAGGAGTTCAGCGACCCCGAGGAGCTTCGCGGATTCGACCTCGCCTTTCTCGCGGTTCCCGAACGCGCCGTCAGCGATATTGTTGCCGCTCGCCCTGGTCCCTTGCTGATCGATCTCAGCGGTGCGATGCGGATGCCCTCGGGGCAGCCGATCGTCTCGCCTGGAATCACCAGCCGCGAACGAATCAACGAGCTTCGCGGCAAAATGGTATTTGAGACGCCGCATCCCGCGGCCCACGCACTGGCGACGATTCTGCGTGCGCTCGGAGTTGAAGGCGGCTTCGTTGCTACGACCCTCCTGATGGGCGCCAGCGCGGGTGGCCGCGACCGCATCACCAAGACCGCGGAGGAATCGGCGGATCTGCTCAGCGGCAGCCTCGACCTCGAGGAGACCGAATATCAGCGCGCATTCAACATCCTGACCGGCGACAGCGACCGGCACGTGGCTGAAGTCGTTCGCGCACAGTGCGCGGCATTGATGGGAAATGCGCCGCCGACGCTGTCGATGCAGGTTTTGACCGCGCCGATCCTGCACGGCTCGGTGTTTTCGATCCAGTTGCCGCCCTCGGAGCAAGCCGCCTCCTATGCGGAACGCCTTCGTGCCGCCCCCGGAATTCTTCTCATCGAAGACAACCGGCCGATCGGCGTCATCGATGCGCTCGGACAGGAAGCGCTGGTGGTCAGGCTGGATCGCCAACCGGGCGGCACCGCCTTGTTCGCGGCCTTCGATAACGCGCGGCTCGCGGCACTGATCGCGATTTGGATCGCGGAAAATCTTCTGCTCACTTCGCATTGATTGCAGATCAAGCTCACCATCGAGTACGACGGCACTAACTACTCCGGGTGGCAGCTCCAGAGCGGGCAAGATTCAATCCAGGCACGCCTCGAGGCCGTGCTGGAGCGGATTTTCGCGACGTCCGTGCGGGTTCGAGGATCGGGCCGCACCGACGCCGGGGTGCACGCGCGCGCGCAAGTGGCCGCGTTCACCTTGCCGCGGCCCTTCGAGCTTGCGAAACTCCACCGCGCGCTCAACGCGATTCTTCCCCATGACATCGTCATCCTGAAAGCCGAAGCGGTCGACGACAGTTTCGATCCACGCCGCCATGCGATTGCGCGCGTCTATGAGTATCGAATCCTCAACCAGCCATTACCGTCCGCGTTCGAGCGCCGTTATGCATGGCTGATTCGCGATCCGCTCAACCTCGACCGGATGAATGTCGCGGCGAGCATTTTCGCCGGCGAGCATGACTTTGCGGGGTTTCGCTCGCTTGGCACCAAGGTGAAGAGCACCGTGCGGCGAGTGCATCTGAGCGAATGGCGCCGCGAGGGAGTGCACCTCACCTATCGCGTCGAGGCCACCAGCTTCCTGCGCCACATGGTGCGCGCAATGGTTGCCACGATGGTCGAGGTAGGGCGCGGCAAGATGGAGCCTGGCTTCGTCGCCGAACTCCTTCAGCGTCGCGAGCGCTCGATGGCTCCTGCAGCCGCCCCGCCGCACGGTCTTTTTCTGCTCGAAGTCCGCTATTGATCGACGCCGATCTCCCATCATGGTTTCCCACGCGCCGGGTTCATTCAGAATGGACTGACCTGACGGGCTGAACTGAAACGCTGGTTGGAATCTCATTCGGGCACAACGACGAAATGACTCACCTGTTGAAAAATCTGCTCGATCCCTAAGAAAAAACGCCATTTCCGAGCCCTCGCCGCTTGCAATAACCAAAGCGGTCGTTCAGGCTTGCGGAAGCTCACAATCTGAGCATCAAGGAGGAGGATGATGACGCAATCGCAAGTAGCATCGCATCTCGCTGAAAAAGTCGGACTTACCAAGAAGCAGGGCAAGAGCGCGCTCGAGGAACTCACCGCGCTGGTGGTCCGCGAGTTGAAGAAGGAAGGTTCGCTCCGCTTGGCGGGTCTGGGAATTTTCCGCAAGCGCAAGAGTAAGGCGCGGATGGGCCGCAATCCCGCGACCGGAGAAGCGATCAAGATTCCCGCGCGCACACGGCTGCGTTTCACCGCCGCCAAGGCGCTCAAGGACGCGGTCCTCGGCGCGAAATAATTTTGCCTGGTTTTCTGCAAGCCGCGAGGAGGACCACGTCCCTCTCGCGGTTCGCTTTTCCAACCTAGGAAGGTTGCGCGATCGGCGCCTCCGGCGTTTGCACGTGTTCGGGGCGAAATCCCATCCCGATCGTTCGCGCCGGAATTCGCCGCAGGATTGGCCATTTCCGAAACAGCTTCAGGAACCACGGAAGCGGTGGACGCTCATTGCTGCTCAGCACTCGGCTGATGAATCGATTCTGTATGAATATTTGCAGGCCCTGAGTCATGCGAGTTGGAAACTCGCGCCGAGTTTGCACTTCGCGCAGTGCATCCACATCCACCGAGCCCGCACGCAGTTGCGAGGCCAGGATATTCGCGGTCGCGATCGCGTCCTGAATCGCGAGGTTAATCCCAACCCCTCCGATCGGCGACATCGCATGCGCCGAATCGCCGATGCACAACAGCCCGGGGCGGAACCACGTCCGCAGCCGATCGACGGCAACCGACAACAAACTGACCTGTTTCCAATCGGTGATCTCACCTACACGATCGCGCAGGTATGGCGCGAGCATAGCGAGGTCCTGGCGGAACGCCTCCAATCCGCGCTGCTGAATCTCCGCAAAGCCGCCCTTGCGAATGACAAACGCGCACTGCCAGTATTCGCCGCGCTCGAGCATGATGAGGAAGCGGCCCGCGTCGACGCGGCCGAAGGTTTGTCCCGGATCGCCGGGAGCCCGGGAGATTCGCAGCCACAGCACATCCATCGGCGCGCCCAGATCCATAACTTCGAAGCCCGCCTTGGCGCGTATCGTCGAATGCCGGCCGTCAGTACCCACGACCAGGTCCGCGCGAATCTCCAACGCGGCACTTTTCGAGTGCGCGCGCACGCCAACGACGCGGCCGTTCTCCTCGATGAGGTCCGTGCCTTCGGTTTCCATCATCAGATGGAACGTGGGATAGCGCTTGCCGTGCTCGGCCACGAAGTTGAGGAAGTCCCATTGCGGCATGAACGCGATGAACTTGCATTGGGTCGGCAGATGAGTGAAGTCCGCAACCGTCAACCGCTCGTCGCCGAACTGCGCGTCGAGCTCACGCACCTCGTTGTGCGGGCGCTTGAGGAACTCCTCGAGCAACCCCAACTCATGCATCACCTGCAGTGTCGAAGGATGGATAGTGTCGCCGCGAAAGTCGCGCAGGAAGTCGGCATGCTTTTCCAGCACCACGGCGTCGACTCCCGCGCGCGCGAGCAGAAAGCCCAGCATCATGCCGGACGGGCCGCCGCCCACGATGCAACATCGACTACGGATCTGCTCCCAACCGGAGGACGTCGCCGAACTCATTCGGTACCGCCCGCAGTTTTTCGGGCGGCGCGACTCTTCGCGCGGGCAGCGGCGCGAATCTCACGAACCTTTGTCAGATACTCCTTCAGCCGCGCCTCGAAGCCGCGCTCCGTCGGTTGGTAGTATTCCTTGCCTATCAGTTGATCCGGAAGATAGTCCTGCTCCGCCACACCGCCCTCGAAGTTATGAGGGTAGCGATAGTCCTTCCCGTAGCCGAGGCCCTTCATTAGCGGCGTGGGCGCGTTGCGCAGATGCAGCGGAACCGGCAGCGCGCCCAGTTCGCGGGTATCTGCGCGCGCGCGCTGCAGACCGATGTACGAGGCATTCGATTTGGGCGCGCTCGCAAGGTAGGTCACACCCTGCGCGAGCGGAATGACGCCCTCGGGCAGCCCGACGAAATCCACCGCGTCCTTGATCGCGATCGCAATCTGGATCGCGCGCGGATCGGCATTGCCGATATCCTCCGATGCGAAAATCACCATCCGCCGCGCGACGAACAGCGGATCCTCACCCGCCTCGATCATGCGCATCATCCAGTAGAGTGCGGCGTCGGGATCGCTCCCGCGCATGCTCTTGATGAACGCGGAAATGACGTTGTAGTGCTCCTCGCCGGCGCGATCGTACAGCAGCGCCTTGTGTTGCGCGGCTTCGCTCACGTGGACGGTAAGGATCTCCTTGCCGCCCGCGTGCTGCGCGAGTTCAGCGGCAATCTCGAGCGTGTTCAGCGCCTTGCGTGCATCGGCGGAAGAGAGACGTACCAACTCGGCGCGGGCGTCGTCACCAAGCGTCAGACCGAGCTTGCCGAGTCCGCGCTCGGGATCATCCAGCGCGCGTGTGATGATAGTTGCGATCGCATCGTCGGAAAGCGGATTCAGCACCAGCACGCGAGCGCGCGAAAGCAGCGGCGCGACAACTTCGAACGACGGATTTTCGGTGGTTGCGCCAATCAGGGTCACCAGTCCGCTCTCGACGTGCGGCAGAAAGGCGTCCTGTTGCGCGCGATTCCATCGATGAATCTCGTCGATGAAAACCACCGTCCGGCGTCCGGTCGCCTCGAGCTCGCGGCGGGCGTCGGCAACCGCCTCACGAAGATCGGCGACCCCCGAACTGACGGCGCTGATCTGGACGAATTCGGCATCGAGCTTTTGCGCGAGCAACAACGCGATGGTGGTTTTGCCGGAGCCGGGAGGTCCCCACAAAATCACCGAATGCAGACTGCCCGCCGCCACCATCTCGGAGAGCAGCTTCCCGGGGCCGAGCAGATGCTCCTGACCGACGACCTCGTCGAGGCTCGCAGGCCGGATGCGATCGGCAAGCGGCTGTCCGGCCGGCTTCTTTTGCGGGAACAGGCTCCCGGACGCGGCTTTGCGCCTCATTCTTCGACGCTATCATATGAAGCTTGCGCGGCAAGCTGTCGCTCGCATGGGAGGTTTGGACATGATACGTGGTCCACGTATATTAAGCGCAGCGTTCGAGCGGGACGCAATCAAGAGCGCCCGAAACCTGCGCGAGCGAGGATTCGACTTCGCCTTCGCGACGGCCTTGTTCGACAATCCGATTATCGAAAAGGAAGACCTCCGCCGGAGTTACGATGAGCTACGAATGACGGCTATTGGCATGATCGAAGAACGTTACTTCGTGGTGGTCTACACTTTGCGCGGCGACAAGCGGCGTATCATCTCAGCACGACGAGCAAATAGGAGGGAGAGAAGTGAGTATCACTCGACGCACCCGGGCTGAAATCATCAAGGGCGGCGGCGGCCGAGTTGACTGGGAACGCGTCGATCGGACCACCGACGAGGACATCGATCGCATGATCGCCGAGGATCCCGACACGGCACTCGACGTGACCACGATGCCGGGACCATTTCGGCTGGTCGATCCAACCGCTCCCGATGTGCGTGCGATTCGGCGTAAGTTGCGACTCTCGCAGGCCCAGTTTGCGAAGCGCTTCGGCTTCAGCGTCCGCACCATCCAGGAATGGGAGCAGGGTCGGGCGCTGCCCGATCGTCCCGCGCGCATCCTGCTTCGCGTAATCGCGAAGTCACCAAAAACCGTCGCGCGCGCGGTGGCCGAGCTTTAGTTCGCGTTTGCGCCAAAACGTGGCGATGTTCTAGGTTTGTGACGGGCTGGACAGGAGCCGGCACCACCTATGATCGTTGGCATCGATATCGGCGGCTCTACGACCGACGCCGTAATCCTTGAAAATGGCAGTATCCGCGTAGTCACCATCGAGGCGAATGATCCGGTTGCGGCCGCCGCCGGCGCACTCGGAAAAATCGTCGATGAGGCAGGCATCAACCTCAGCGATATCGAGTGCGTTGCCGCAACAGGCGCCGGATCGCGTGCCCTAGGCGACCATCTCTTCGGACGTCCGGTGGTGAAGGTCAACGAATTCACCGCGATTGGCGTGGGCGGAACCACGCTCGCGAACAAGGATCGCGCGCTGGTCGTTTCGCTCGGGACCGGCACCGCGATCGTTTCGGTGAATCAGGCTGAAATTCGCCATGTCAGCGGCACTGGAGTAGGTGGCGGCACGCTGCTCGGCCTGGCGAAACACATGCTAGGCGTTTCCGGCCTCGACACGCTCGAGGCGATGGCTGGTCGCGGCGATCTCCATCGCGTCGATTTGAGCGTGCGCGACATCGCCGGCGGTCCGATCGGCGACTTGCCGCCCGGAACGACGGCCGCCAACTTCGGCAAGGTCAGCTCGGATGCGACGCCGGACGACAAAGCGCTCGCGATCATGAACATGATTGTTGAGGTCATCGGTGTCCTTGCGATCGCTACGGCGCGCGCCTGTGACCAGACCGACATCGTGCTGACCGGCAAGCTGACGCGAATTTTTCGCTTCATGCAGAATCGGCGCAAGCTCGAATTCGTCTTTGGCCGCGGCATGGTGATTCCCGAACACGCCGACTATGCAACCGCTATCGGCGCCGCGCGCACCGCACTCAAATCGGCGAACCACACTCCCTGAGCCATTTCCAAACTCAAGCCTCGTCGCGTTAGAATGCGCGCACTGGCGCGCGCATTATCTGTGCGCCATTTCCGACCGTAAGAAGAGGACGATGGCTTCAGAACTGTTGAAGGGTTTCCGGATGCTCGATCTCACCGACGAGAAGG
>JBGPMZ010000064.1:0-8602 GCA_041487255.1 Binataceae bacterium (SeqCode)
AGAACATCCCGCGCAGTGCTTAGCCATTGCGGCATCGATTCCCATACCTAAGG
Source organism: Binataceae bacterium (SeqCode) (assembly GCA_041487255.1). Lineage (GTDB taxonomy): Bacteria > Desulfobacterota > Binatia > Binatales > Binataceae > DATGKG01. Next base: position 54 of record JBGPMZ010000064.1, read on the forward strand.
ACTAAATAGATGGACATCTCATTTACCACCGAGCACGAACAGCTTCGGCAAACGGTCCGGAGATTTTTGGAAAACGAATCCAATGAACAGACCGTCCGCAAGCTGATGGAGACCGAGCGCGGGTACGACGCGCGGACTTGGGAACGAATGGCGTCGGAGCTATCGCTGCTAGGACTCATCGTGCCTGAGCAATATGGCGGCGCCGGACTCGGTCCCGTCGAGCTTGCAGTCGTGATGGAAGAGATGGGCCGCCTTCTTTTCTGCGGACCATATCTATCAACCGCCGTACTAGCTGCGGGTGCGTTGCTACACAGCGCCGACGAGCCTACCAAGGCGAAGCTGCTGCCGGTCATTGCTTCGGGCAAGTCAATCGCGACATTGGCATTCGTGGAGGAGCATGGGCGATGGGAGGTGGAATCCATCGCCATGGGCGCGAGGCGCGACGGTGCGAAGTGGAAGCTATCGGGCGTGAAGGATTACGTCATCGATGGCGCAATCGCGGATGTGGTACTGGTAGCGGCGAGGATTGACAGCGGCCTGGGACTGTTTCAGGTCGACGGTGGCGCATCGAAGCTCGAACGGTCCGCGCTGCCGACTCTCGATCTTACACGCAAACTCGCGCGCCTTTCATTCTCCGACACTCCCGCCACGCTGATATCCGGTAGTGCGGATGCGACATCGGCGATCCGGCATGTCCTCGCACTGGGTTCAGCGATGCTGGCAGCTGAACAAGTTGGTGGCGCGCAGCGATGCCTCGAGCTTTCGACCGAATACGCAAAAACGCGGCTGCAATTCGGAAGACCTATAGGATCATTTCAGGCCATCAAACATAAGTGCGCCGACATGCTGGTGGAGACGGAGTTCGCGCGGTCGGCCGCCTACAACGCGGCATTTACCGCCGCCGAGAATGATGAAGCCCAACTCCAATCAGCCGCACACATCGCAAGGTCCTACTGTTCCGAGGCTTTCTTTCATGCCGCCGCCGAGAACATCCAAATTCACGGCGGGATGGGTTTCACTTGGGAGGATTCCGCGCATCTCTACTTCAAGCGCGCAAGGGCAAGTTCGATCATGTTTGGCGATCCTATCGACCAGCGTCAGAAGCTGGGAGCACTGCTAGGTCTGTAAGAAAGAACTATGCAGAACGCGACCCAGGCGTTCCGAGATCAGAATCCTATAGACAGCCAGTAGAAACCATCATTCGTACGGCTTGAGTTTGAGGCGCCCGAGAGAAAGTCCGACATGAACACCCCGGTGGCGCTCGTGAGCCCGACGGTTTCCATTGTCAGCTTGCCCGAGTTAACATCCGCCGTGCTGTTGGACAGCGCCGCGATTGCCCACACGCATGAATTGGGAAACTGAATCGGCCAAGTGACGGCGTAGGTTTGATCCTTGCCGAGGCCACCAGCCGGAAACAGAACGCCCCATTGTACGGTCGCAGTAACCAGCCCACGATTGACGTCGAGGAAAGGAACCTGAACGTACCCATTTCCGCCCATCAGTCCTTTGAAGAGAGCGGTAAAGGCCTGCAGCGCCAGGATGTTGCCGATATTGGTGTCCTGGCGCTGCTTCAGAAATGCGGTACGGTTCGCGAGCTGCTGATGCGGTCGATTCGAGAGCCCAAGACCACCGAAGCTCGCGCCGGTAGCCGCGCCTTCTACAGGATCGGTCGCCTGAATCTCGTACACTTCGTTAGCAGTGAAGGCAGGATTATCAATCAATAGCATCGCATCTCTCCTTCTTCGCCATGAAGTCCTAGAAGCTCAAAGTCCAGACGCCGCTGAGGCTCATGCTCGAACTAAACAGGATGGGGCTGATCGTCTTGCGCGCCAGCATCGGAGTCGGCTGAGTCGTGCCTGGGAGTGTCACTACAGTATGGTTCGCGAACAGCCCAAGTTCCTGAATGGTTGTTCCAATCGCACCGGTATCGCCCGCGCCCAAACTCCAGTTGAACGTGACGCTTCCAGTACCATCCTCCGCATGCGAGTCGAGGGACTTGTAGTACGCCGGAGCGGTTAGACCTGTATCAGCAAGAACTGGAGCGCCGGCGCCTGATCCGAATCCTATCGCAGACGCGAACTCTCCGGTCGTGTCACCCCCCATCAGGGCCGCCAATGCGGGAAGGCCGGCATTGACGAACAAGTTGCGATCCTCGATGGTCGCGATGAGGCGCTCGCCGTCGAACACGCGAAAGCGAATGACTCCGTGCGGTCTCGTATTTGGCTGGTGAGCGCCGGGAAACTCATCAGATCGCATGACGCCCGAGCAGCCAATCGATTGCAGTATGGTGTTCGAGAACTTCATTAATTCCTCCAACGTCAACAAGCCGACATCGAGCAGACTCGGGTGCTGTTGCGCTCAAGTCATCCGCCTTGTAGCAATGCGGCGCCGTTGAGAATCAAGGCCGAATCCCCAACCGCCGGTTCATTGGCGCCATAGGTTATTCCGCTATGACGATAGCGTGCGGAATAGAGCGGAGCTGCAGGTCCGTATGAATCCTGGTTTGGCGGCAAAGCGATGGCAATGGAAAGCGCCTCGGAAGGCTCTGGCGCGGTGTCGAGTTGATAGGTAGCAATTCCGCCAAGGGTGAGCCCATCAGCGGGGGTAGGCACAACCTCGATGGTGGGTGGTAATACGAAGAAGAGCGAGTCAAGCAGTGACCTTGCCGGCTTAAAGAAATTTATCGCCGCTACTGCCCGGTCTGGAGCACCCGGATCGATTGTTTGTCCGGGCTGAAGATGAATCATTGCGCGAAAGACGGCCCAACCCTGATTCGTCGCGTATTGAGTACCGCCCCAACTGTCCTGTCCTTCAAGGATAGAAACTGTCGCCCAGCCTAACGTCGCCAGCGCACTTTTGACCGACCACGGCGTCCCACGAAAACGATGAAGCTGGATCGCCATCTTGATGAGTGCGCGCTGTGCCTGGATCGCCGCGCTCTGTTGCGTCGCGATCACTGAGGTCGCCTCAGTTAGCGTATCGATATCGATCAGCGCATCTACGTTTGTAATCGCATCAACACTCCTGACTATGGGAGCGACGGTCTGCCACAACGGAGACAGAATATCGAATTGCCAAGCCAGAAATGGCAACGCCTCGGCGGAGACGGAGTCGATTCGATAGACGAGGAGCGGCGCAAGATCTATCTCACCGAGACGTGCGACGAGATCCATCAGAGCTCGACTGCGGCTATCGTTTATCGATGGCGGGATCTGAAGCTCGGCCATGGGTCAGGCTTACCTTCTGGACATCAACTTGAACGTCGACTAGCTATGCTCAGGGCTCACGGCCTGGGCCAGGGTAATGTTCGTGCAATTGGCCCATTGCCCTGCCGCCAGCTGTGTATATGCAGGCGCGTTGAGCGTCACCTCGTAGACTCCCGGCACAGAAAGCGCTGCGATAATCCGGCTCGGAACGATATCTCTTTGAATCTTTGACGCGATCTCGATGGCGAGTTGCTGAACCGCATTAGCAGCCGCTCCCATAGTGAGATTGGGATCCGCGTCCGAGTACAAGGTCACAATTGCATCTACCTGGTAGTCAACCTCGCTCACGGCAGAGGTCACGACCGTATCCGTCAGCGGACGCACCAGCTCCGAGTTGAGCGCGTCCTGAACTTCACTGAGCAATGAAGTGCTCGCGATCCCGATCGTGTTTGGCGCCGTTGCCGGCTGTACGTCTATCGGACCGGTGAGCACATATACGTTCACCGTCCCAGGCGCAACGCTAACCACTTGTACGTCAACGATCGAAGGGTTCGCGCTCAGGGCGAAAAACCGATACGCACCCGCCGGGCCCGCCGAACTGAACCGATTCGGCGCCGCCTGGATCCGCGCGCGGAGATGATCGTCGGTTTCAGCCGCCGAACCCCCTGAAGTCGTATCCATGTTGATGACGCCGGAGAGTAGCGCGCTCGGGTCCAGCACCACGCTGATCTGACCGGGCAAAAAACCATTTCCGCCGACACCAGCAACGGCAGCCGTCGCATTCACGGTCGCGGTCGTAGCTCCGGCGCCGATGGTGACGTCCGCAATGCTCGCGAATACGACTTGACCATCGCTGCTGCCCACTCGGGTTCCCGCCGCAACTGTAAAGTCGACGGTCAATGGATTGGTGAGAGTGAACTGCAACGTCGTGGTAGCTGGTTGAGCCTGCAAGCGCGTTACTCCGACCAGGCTGCCGAGGTAGTCGATCATCGGGAAAATGGCGAACGCCAGCAAATTCTGTTGACCAGCGTATTCGATCGCGTTGCGCACCAGCGCTTCCCGATAAGCGAACAGATCAATCAGCAAACGTTCAACTTGAGCCGGCTGCAAAGTGCGTCCCGACGAGGACTCAAACGCCGCGATCATGTCGGCGAGAATCAGATTCGGATCGTTGCCGTCGGCATCGTTGACGAAGACCGGGGCCGGCAGTGCGGGAATCCCCTGCGCCATCATGCACCTCCCGCGACACCGATCACCGTGATTTTTGGTGACGATGATGGATCGGCGAGTTTAAGTTGCCAGATTACCGAGACATTCAGATGAGCCCCGGACTGAGAACTGCTATCGTTCGCGGGTGTTACGCTCACAGATTGCAGCTTTATTCGTGGCTCCCACATCGCTATCGCGGTGCTGACCTCACGCACTATGGACGGGATTGCAACATCGATCGGATTGTCGATGTAGCGCCACAAATCGGCGCCAAAGGTAGGGCGCAATGGGTCTGAGCCCTTGGGGGTAGTTAGAATTATGGCGACGCATTGATCTATGTCATCGATTCCCTCAACAACAGCGCCTATCGTACCCACTTTCAAAGACCAATCCGCCGCGTCAATATCGCCGAGTGTTCTAGAATTGGTATTCATCGCTCTCTCTCGATGGATCGCTCGCGTTCATAGAGATCCTGAATTCGACTGATGCTAGGCATCACTCGCTTCAGCTTCCTGGCTTCTCAAAGCGGTGGAATCACGGTCACGCCGGATGGCAGAATTGTGACCGACGAGGGCCCGGACTGAAGTATTATTCCGGCTGGCGCCGTCACTGCGACCGAGGTGGCATCAACTCCGAGGATCGAGAAGGCATGGACCGACGCATCGTATCTGATAGCGGTGCCATCACTGAAGTTGACGGTGAGCGAGTGGGCGGCCGATTCGTAGCTGATCGCGCACTGGTCTTCGAACTGCAAAGTCAGCGCATGAGAGCCACTGTCGTACTTGATGGCGGTGGCGTCCTGGAAGTTCAGCGCCAATACGTGCGCTGACCGATCATATTCCATCGCCGTTCCGTCCTTGAACCCCAAATGGAACTTATCGGAGCTTTGAACGGGAGTGCCGTCAGCGTGCGAATAAATCGCTCCCAATACAACTCCGGCTTCATCTCGCTCGTCCATCAAGCAAACCACCTGCTCACCGATGTCTGGTAGCCAGTAAGCTTTGTCGTTCTGAGCCTTCGGCACTACCACGGGCAACCAGTAGCTAAGCATCTGATCGAATTCGTCGAACACCACTCGCACCCGGCATAGTGAAGCGTCCTGTTCTTTTACGATCGCCAGGCGCAACACTGCGTGGTGTTCAAGTCGCCTATCGCCGGAGACACTTGCACTAAGGTTAGAAGACACGGTCAATCTCCAAACGAGTTCTATATCCGTTGACGCGATCGAGCCGATGACGCGCCGCAATCACAAGGTAGGTGCCATCGAACTCGCCGAACCCTAAGAGCTCGATGGTGTTGCCCGCAGCGATGGCGATCGTTCCCGGCATCGCCACGCTGCCCGCAACGAAATGGCTATTCCGAGCACGCAGGGCCGCTTGGGCCTTAAGCGACGCCTGCCTGGCATTCTCGCACCGAGTCACAACCTTCAAAACGTCCCCGGTTGGAGTAGGAGCCGTTGCCGCGGCGCTCTGAACAATTAGTGACTTGGCTGTAAAGTTCCGATACGCGACTTGCGCGGCGCGATAGGTGCCGTCTGTACGGTTGCGGAATTCGAATTGCGCAACGTCGTTTCGGTGAACCGCCCGCACCGGCGAAGCGCCCTCCAGACTCGAGCGCGAGTAAAAGACCAGCATCGATCCTCTAACCGTGAAGTCGTAGTCATGCTCCAATGCCAGCCGCTTCAGGAACCTCAGGTCGGATTCTTGTCTTTGCGTGACCCTCTCAAAGGTAACATCGATGACGCTGGGTGCGCTGATCACCTGGAGTCTGTACTTTCCTGCGATTGTCCGGGCTATTCCGAGAAGGCTCTGGTGTTCGTAGCCGGCGCTGTTGAGTGTGCGCATGGCCGGGGTGATGAAAGCGGCCAGACATCGCATCGTGAACGTATCGGGTGGACCGTCGAGTTCCAACTGGTCGATCTGAAAGTCTCCGCACGGAAGCATACCTTCGCCGTGATATCCGATAGCGAGGCTGATTTGATCTCCCAAGGTCGGATACCATGCCGCCTGCCACCGCTGGCTGTGGTCCTCGATGACGAGCTCGACTTCTCCCGAGAGTTCGGAAAGGTAGTCCGTATAGCTAACCCGCTCGACCATCGAGGAAATATCTGCGGTAATGTTGGTTCCCTGGTAGGTGAGAACCCATTCTGGGCTGCGAACCGGAAATGATATTGCCGAGGCCATACTCGCACACGACCTATGATTTAACGCGCTTCCACGGCGGCAGATCCGCTGCGACGATAAGTGCCTTCTGGAGCACTGGGACAATGACCTTGAGCCCTGCCGTAAGCACCGGTTCAATCGGAATGCTCGGATTAGCCATCACGATCGGAGCGAACAGCATAGGGTCTCCGTAGTAGCTCCACGCAAGTAGGTCCCATCGGTCGCCATCCGCACTGACGTGCGTGATGAACTGCTGATTACTCATTGCCCACTCCTGACTACAACCGAGGCTGGAACATCTCCGGGCAGTAGGAAGGGGCCAGCCGGCCCGGAGGGGGCAGCTTTCGCAGCCAGAGCTGATCTCCCGGTTGACGCCCGACCTGTTACGCCTGATGCGCTCGAGGCTGTGAGCGCCACCATCGCTATCGGAAGGAAGGACGGAATTGCTGGCGCCGCTGGATCGAATTCAATCGGCGATTCGCACAAGCTGAGCCGCACGTTAATCGCGAAGAGATCTCCGGAACCGCTCAACTGGCGCGCCAGCGTATCGATTCGCGTGATGACGAAGTAACCGCGAAAGTCGCCATTTCCAAAGATCAACGGCAACGCCGCATGCGTGGAGGCCGCCTGGTGCAATACCAATAGACTGGCGGCGGGCTCGGTGAAGGAGCGATGCAATAACATCTCCAGCTGGATTCTCACCAGGTCATCCGCCAACCACTGGAGCCGAGGACGATCCTGGACCACCCGGTGCTCCGCGAAGTCGTAGCCGCGTGAATCGCTCAAAGCCTCCGGCGAGCCGACTACCTGGAAGGGAATATCACCTAGCACTGCAAACACTAGAACTCCGTCCTCTGGCGCCGCTGCAGTTCGCGAGACCACTGCACGTAAATGGCCTCCCGATGCTGCTTGAGCGCCTCGAGCACCCGATGTTCGATGTCATCCGGTTGGCTCGAGTTGATAACTATCGTTGGAGTCGAGTTGATTGTTATCGAAGCGCGGCACCCTGTATCGATGCTCGGCCGTCCTGATGGAATGGCGGACAGCATCGGCGCCGCCAGGAGCGGAGCGGCAAGCATCGCAAGGGCTGCGCCACGCAGACTCCCGGAGCTTTGGAGGAAACCCAGTCTGGAGCCCGACTGAGTCGAGGGCAAGAATACGAGGCGCCCTACGTTGGCGGAGTAAGTGGCCGCGGAATCGAAGACCAAGGTTGCGATGCCGTTCGGCCGAGCCCACTTCCGTCGTCGCTTGGGCGTATCACCTGCCAGTCCGAAGTCTTCCGTAGTGCTGTCCTCAGGGTCCCCCATGAGGGCCGCGGCGATTTTGCGCATGATCGCGATCGCTTCGCGAGACATAGCGGTACCCAATTTACGCATCGCCCCCACGATTGTGCTCCAGTTGCGCCAAACCAGATACACGGCTCCGGCGACAACTGCCACGGCCGCTACTATTTCAGCGATTAGAACGATCGTGGCAGCGTCGGCCAGAGCTTCTGCCAGAGCGGCCACTGCTGTAACCGCTGCTCCCGCGGTTTCCCAGACGGCCGCGAAGGCTTCCGACGCCGCCACGGCTTCCCGTAGAGACGTAACGACTCGACCTATCGCAGCTCCCCCACTGATCGCGAACGGTATACCGGTCGTCCAGAGCCACTTTGAGGCGTCGGCGTAAAGTTTCACGCCCGCCAAAAACGCAACGCTTAGGACAAATGATCGCTGGGCCGTCTCGAGATACGATGAGGCTTGGTTCGGCTGTCCGGTTGGAGGCGTACGCGTGCATTGACAGCATGTCGCTAGCGTTTGACACACCGCTATCATTTGTGTTGCACTGGCCGAGAGATTCGCGATTCGAAGCGCCGCGGTTCCGGACACGTTGGAAAGCGCTGCGAGTCGAGCGCTGAAGTCGTTGACGCGATCCGTCGCGACCGACATCGCCGCCGTAAACGCCGTGAAGCGAGCAATATCGCCGGGTTTGA
>JBGPMZ010000065.1:0-8563 GCA_041487255.1 Binataceae bacterium (SeqCode)
ATCGCGCAATGGGCCAAGCCACTGGTTTCGCTCATGATTGATGGAGTGATGGGGGTGGCCGAATATCAATGCAGGAGACTCCTCGACAAGAGCTATTTCCGTCTTGAACCGGAGCTTCCAAAGCCAATCGCGATGGACGATGCGTCCGCAGTCGGCGACCTGATTGGCTACGCGAACGCGGTGGATCTTTCGGAGGCGCTGGACTGGTTGAAGACTGTCTTTGCAGCCGGCTGACGCGACGTGCATTGCCGCGAGTGCGGCTTCAGAAGGCCGCCGCGGCTTATACAAATTCGGCGAAAACCGAGTCGGCGAGTTCGAGGCCGCGATCGGTCAGACGAATGTGGCCTGCGCGATTCTCCAGCAAGCCGCCCTCGAACAGACGCGCCGTGCGCGAACCGAAAATCTCCTCGAAGCTGGCAGCGAATCGCGCGTTGAAATCCGCGAGCGCAAACCCTTCGCGCAAGCGCAGATTCAGAAACACGAACTCGCCCATCGCCGTGCGAGGCTCGACTGTCTCGCTTCCGGTTTCCGCGATTCCCGTCTCCGTCGCGAGCGAGATGTAGCGCGCCGGGTTGCGCTCGTTCCACCATCGCCGCCCACCCCCGCCGTCGCGCGCGAAGCTATGCGCACCCGCGCCGAGGCCCAGATAGGTTTCGTTGTGCCAGTAGGTGAGATTGTGCCGGCATTCGCGGCCCGTGAGAGCGTAATTGGAAATCTCGTACATCCCGTAGCCGCGCCGCGGAAGCTCCTCGCGCACCGCCGCGAACATCTCGGCCTGCTCGTCACTCTCGAGCGGCCGAATTTTCCCGCGCCTCATCTCGGTGAAGAAAACCGTCCCTTCCTCGAAGGTCAGGTTATAGGCGGAAATGTGATCGGGCTCGAGTGCCGCGGCCTCCGCAATGTCGCGCAAGACATCGGCGTGCGTCTGGCCGGGAACCGCGAAAATCAAATCGAGGTTGAGGCGCTCGAAGCCCGCGCGATGCGCCATGTTGGCAGCCTCGCGCGTCTCGTTCGCACTGTGGATGCGTCCCAGGAACTTCAGCGTCGCATCATTGAAGGATTGCGCTCCGAAGCTCAGCCGATTCACGCCCGCCGCCCGGAACCCAATGAGCTTTTCCTGATCGACGGTGCCCGGATTCGCCTCCAGCGTGATTTCAGCGTCGCGCTCGAGGCCGAAGGCTTTCTCGGCGGCGTTCAGAATTTTCCCGATCGACGACGGCTGAAATAACGACGGGGTCCCGCCGCCGAAGAATATTGTAGATATCGAGGTTCCGTGAAACGGCGCCTGCTCCGCGCGCTGGCGCATCTCCGCGATCAGCGCGCGCGTGTAGTCGTCCTCCGGCCACGCGCTTGCCGCATGCGAGTTGAAATCGCAGTACGGGCATTTCGCCTGGCAGTAGGGAATGTGCAGGTACAAGGAAAACCCCATCAACGTATTGTAGCGTCCTTCGAGCTCGCACGCGCGACCGCCCACCTGCTGCGTTGGGCACTTGAAAGAGCCGAAGTTGGCAAAGACCAGTAGCTTCGTCTATACTAGTCGCAGACTAGTCGGAGATCAGATAACTATGGAAACCGTCGGCATCTATGAAGCTCGCACTCGTTTATCGGAACTAGTCGACAAGGTCGGCAAAGGCGAAGAGGTGACGATCACGCGCCATGGAGTAGCGGTCGCGAGGATTATTCCGGTTGATAGCGAGAACAAATTGGCGGTTCGGGACGCCATTGCGGCGATGAAGGAATTTGGCCGCGGCAAATCTCTTCGTGGGCTCAGCCTCAAGAAGATGATCAAGGAGGGGAGAATGTGAGCGGATTTGTCCTCGATGCGTCGGTGACGATGGCCTGGTGCTTCGAAGCCCAGGCTGACGACTACTGCAGGGGTGTCCTCGATATGCTGGCTAGCCACCGAGCGATGGCTCCCGACATCTGGATCCTTGAAACTCTGAACAGTTTGATAGTCGCCGTCGGAAAGCGCCGTTTGACCGCTGAGCAAGCGGATGCCTTCCTTGAAAGGCTGTGGCGGTTACCGATCGATATAGAGTCTGCGCCGAGCAAAATGTCGTGGAGCGGCGAAGTTATGATGGTCGCGCGCACCAATGGGTTGTCCAGCTACGATGGCGCCTACCTCGAACTCGCCAGTCGCAAGAGTCTTCCATTGGCCACCCGCGACACCGCCCTGCGCCGTGCGGCAAGCCGCACTGGCGTTAAACTCTTCCTTGACTCGGCCGCCTAGCCCCGCCCACCTGTAAGCGAAAGGCGACGGTCGCTATACTCGGGCGATCTTCTTTGGAGCCGCTGCCGTAGCTATTCAGCCAGAAAAACCGTCCCCCGATTCCGTCGAGATAGCGGCCGCGCACGACGCCGCGGTCGACGCGGATGCCGCTAAAGCTGCGGCCAAGCCGGTCGCCGTCGGAGGCGCGGGCCTGGTCGCATCGGGGATCCTGCTTTCGCGGATCGCGGGTGTGATTCGCGAGAGCGTCTTCGCTCACTACCTCGGCAACTCGGGCGCAGCGGATGCGTTCAAAGCCGGGTTCCGGATTCCTAACATCCTGCAAAACCTGCTCGGCGAGGGCGTCCTGTCGGCGTCATTCATCCCCGTTTACAGCCGCTTGCTCGGCGAGGGCGAGGACGAAATGGCCGAGCTGCTCGCCTGGGGCGTCGGCGCGATCCTCGCGCTGGTCGTGAGCGTGCTGGTCGCAGTCGGGATGACGGCTGCGCCGTATCTCATCACCGTCATCGCGCCTGGGTTCGAAGGCGAGCGGCGCGACCTCACGATCGCTGCGGTGCGCATCCTGTTCCCCTGCACCGGATTGCTGGTGATGTCCGCGTGGTGCCTCGGCGTGCTGAACAGCCATCACAAATTCTTCATGGCGTATGCGGCGGGAGTCGCCTTCAATGTCGCGATGATCGCGACGATGTTCATCTACGGTCCGCGGCGCACGCAGGACGCCCTCGTGATCAACCTTGCGTGGGGCGCGGTCGCCGGGGCCGCGCTTCAGATTGCCGCGCAATTGCCGCAGACGCTCGCGCTGTTGGGGAAGCTGCAGATCGATTTCAGGAAGGTCGCCGCGTCGCTGAAAGCCGTCTTCAACAACCTGGTACCGGTCGTCATGTCGCGTGGCGTCGGCCAGATGAGCGGATATATCGATACCTTGCTCGCGAGTCTGTTGCCGGTCGGCGCAGTGGCGGCTTTAACTTACGGGCAAGTGTTCTACATGCTGCCCGTGAGTCTGTTCGGGATCTCGGTAGCTGCCGCCGAATTGCCCTCGATGTCGCGTGCGACCGCGCTCGCCAATGATGTCGAGGCGACTCTGCGGCGTCGGCTCAACTCCGGGCTGCGCCAGATAGCGTTTCTGGTTGTCCCTTCGGCGGCGGCATTCTTTGCGATCGGCGATGTGATTGTCGCGCTGGTTTATCAATCGGGACACTTCACCCATCACGATGCGAACTACGTCTGGGCGGTGCTGGCCGGGTCGGGTGTGGGGTTGCTGGCGAGCACGATGAGTCGGCTCTACAACTCGGCATTCTATGCGCTATGGGACACCAGGACGCCGCTGAAATTCGCGCTGGTGCGCGTCACGCTTTCGTTTGTCCTCGGATATCTTTTTGCGATTCCACTGCCGGGATTGCTCGGAATCGATCCACGATGGGGCGTCGCCGGACTGACGGCATCAGCAGGGATCGCCGCATGGATCGAATTCACCCTGCTGCGCCGCAGCCTCAATCAGCGCGTGGGATGGACCGGCCTCGAGCGCAAATTCCTCGCGCAACTTTGGGGCATGGCGACCCTCGCGGCGGCGATCGCATTCGCCGTCAAGTTCGCGACTCCACATGCAGGGCCGCGCGTGCAGGCGCTGATGGTGATCCCCGCATTCGGCGCGATCTACCTTGGCTTCGCGTACGTACTGGACTTGCCGGAGTTTCGCGGATTCGTGGGGATCGTCAGGCGCCGTTTTGGCGGGCGCGCATCTTGTTGATAGTAGTTGACGTACTCTTACCGGCCAGCAGCGGCGCGAGGGCGACCCTTCCGCCGCAAGATTCGACAAATGTTCGCCCGTCGACGATTTTCCCACGATAATCCTCGCCTTTTACCAGCACGTCGGGGCGCACTACCCGCACAATTTTCTCGGCGCGCGCGTCATCGAAGATGACCACGTAGTCGACCGGTTCCATCGCGGCGAGAATTCGCGCCCGTTCCGAGGCTGGATGGATTGGCCGGTCCTCGCCCTTGAGGATGCGCGCGCTGCGATCGCTGTTGAGTCCGACCACCAGCCGGTCGCCCTGCGAGCGCGCGAAATTGAGCAGCTGCAAATGCCCCGCGTGAATCAGATCGAAGCATCCGTTGGTGAATACGATGGTCTTGCCGGCGCGGCGATCGCGCGCGAGCGCCGACCGGATTTCCTCATGCGACAGGATTTTGTGCTCCGAGTGCTCGTGCTCGGGCGTCATCGCGCGAGAAAGATCGTCGCGCGAGATCACGTCGGTGCCGAGCCGGGTTACTTCGAGGCTCGCCGCCAGGTTTGCCATTCGTGCCGCCGACGAGAATCCCAGCCCACCGATGAGGAACAGCCCAAACGTGCTGAGCACCACATCGCCCGCTCCGGTCACGTCGTAAACCTCGCGCGGCGCGGTGGGAATATAAGTCGGCGCGGCGCCGCGTTCGACCAGGTACATCCCCTCGCGATCGAGGGTGATGAGGCACGCCTCGAGGCCCAGCCTTTTGATCAACATTTCGCCGGCTGTGCGCCACGCGTCGCGATCCGTCATTTTGATGCCGGTGGCAGTTTCGGTCTCGAAGCGATTGGGCGTGATAGCGGTTGCGCCGCGGTAGATAGAAAAATCTTCGGTCACCCGCGGATCGACAATCACCGGAATTTTTCGCTTTCGCGCGCCATCGATGATCGCTCGCAACAGCTTCGGCGTCAGCAGCCCCTTGTTGATGTCGGAGATCAACACGCCATGAACGCCCGGCACTTCGCGTTTGATCCGCGCGATAAGCTCGCGTTCGATCGCCGGCGCCAGGGGCAGGCTGTCTTCGTCGTCGACGCGCAGGAGTTGCTGGGTCGCGCGATTTGCGCTCTGGACCGAACCGAGCAGGCGAGCCTTGACGGTAGTAAGACGCCCGGGATCGGTGAGCATCGCGCGCATGCCGATCTGGAGACCGGCAAAGATCTCGCGCAGAAGCTGTCCGTCGCGATCACCGCCGACGATCCCGGCCGCGCTGACCTCGGCGCCGAGCGCGCGCAGATTCGCCATCACGAAACCCGCATTGCCGGGCTTCTCCTCGCGCCGCGTCACGCGCAAAACCGGGATCGGCGCTTCGGGCGAGATGCGCGAGACGTCACCGTGTAGATAGCGATCGAGAATGACCTCGCCGGCGACCAGCACGCGCACCGGCCCCAACTCGGGCATCGCGAGCTTGCCCGGGTGCAAACCCGGCTCCGCACGATGCGGTTGCTTAAAATTGGTCGACCGCTTCTTCGCCATGACCCAGCGATAATAGGCGATCGAACGTGCGGCGGGGAATCGAGGTGAGACCTTGCAGTCCAGAATGGAACCGATGTCTTATTGTCAAGGTCTCCTGATTGTGGACAATTGCTACAAGTGGCTATATGGCTGTTTAACACATTTGACCTAGCTACTTGACTGTTTAGTTACTTATTGCCATTCTATTTACATCATCGAGTTGAGTTAGGAGCGGCCTCTATTTCCTTGTGATGAGAGCTAGAACGGAGAATCGGAGTCAGGCTTCGAAATATTGACATGATGTTGAGAACCAACCCGACCAAGAAGAGACCCGGGGTTCTGATTAGGGAAGCCCGCAACTCGCTGAAACTGACCCAGCGCGACCTCGCCGCGATGTGTGGCGTCAAGGCCAGTCACATCGCCTACATCGAGAGCGAGCAGCGCAATCCCTCGCTCGCGCTGCTGCGACGCCTCGCGGATACGCTGGGGCTCAATCGCCGCGAGCTGCTGTTTCTGATCCATCCGGACGCGAAGCTTCTGACGGAGGAAGAGAACCATCAGACCAAAACCAGGAAGCCTGACGGCTGGCGCCAGTTTGTGACGAATCAGGCCCTGCTGAGGCGGCATAAGGTCACACCCGCCGAGCTCAAGGTCCTTCGCCAGATCAACTCGCTGGGCCCCGTCGCGAGTCCCCGCAACTTCCTGTTCGTGCTCAATTCGATTCGGATGGCCGCCGGCGAGGGCGCATAAGAAGTCTCCACACCGCAACCCGGTACTATATCCTACTATCGAGCCCATGGATTTTCGCCCCATCTATGACCTAGGCTAGGGTCGTCCCGGCGCACGAGCGTTCGCCGGCTCTCACGGAGAGGATTCCATGGACTTGCGCGCGTTATGCGCCATCGCAGGGTTGGGACAGACCCGCATGGGCAAGAACTACGATCACCACAATGCGATGGGGTTCGCGATCGAGGCCATTTCGCTCGCGCTCGACGATGCGGGCTTGAAGCGCGAGGACCTCGACGGTCTCCTGGTCAATCCCGGAATCACCTGGGCCGACAATACGATGGCGTCGTTCTCCGTGCAGCAAGCGATGGGGCTCCGCGATCTGCGCCTGAGCGCGACGATGGGTCTGGGCGGTGCGACCGCGGCCGCGATGATCATGCATGCGGCGCAATCGATCGCGTGTGGGATGGCGAATACCGTCGCATGCGTTTTTGCTGATGCGCCGCTGAAGCCGCCTGCTCCCAAAGACGCGAAGAGCGGTGGAGGCGGAGGCTCCGCGGCGGCCTATGGATTCGCGCGCGGCCTGAATGCCGCCTACGGACAGTTCGGCGTCAATGCTCATTATGCCTTCGTTGCGCGCCGCCACATGGATTTATATGGCACGACGCAGGACCAACTCGGCGCCATCGCGGTCGAGCAGCGCAAATGGGCCAATCAGAATCCGGAGGCTCAGTTCCATGACGCGCCGATGACACTAAAGGAGTATCACTCCTCGCGATGGGTGGTTGAACCGTTCCATCTTTACGATTGCTGCCTCGTGTCCAATGGCGGATGCGCGGTGATCGTGACCTCGGCCGAGCGCGCCAAGAGCCTCAAGAAGCCGCCCGTCTATCTCCTCGGCATGGGGCAAGGGCATCCGGGTGGCGATCCGATGGACACGCTGCTGTCGGGCGCGCCCATCGCGAAAGAGACTGCCTTCAAGATGGCCGGCGTAAAGTTGCCCGACCTCCAGTTCGCCCAACTTTATGACTGTTATACTTTCACCGTACTCGTAACCCTCGAGGACTACGGGTTTTGCAAGAAGGGCGAGGGTGGGCCATTCGTCGCGGACGGGGTAACCGGGCCCGGTGGTTCGATTCCGGTGAATACGGGGGGAGGACAGCTCAGCTCATTTTATATGTGGGGGATGACGCCAATCTCGGAAGCGGTGATTCAGATCCGCGGCGAGGGCGGCGCGCGCCAGCTACCCAAGCATGAGCTGGGACTGGTATCGGGCAACGGGGGGATCCTGTCGACACATTCGTCGTTGGTCGTCGCGTCTCATCCCTAAGTAGCGTCTAATACGGTATAATAAGCAGTTGTGGGCGATTCCAACCGCTCGCGTTGCTACTTTTCAATTGCACGAGCGAAAGATGCCGGAAGCAAGCAAATCAGGTCCTGTCGCGAAGCCGATCCCCAGCATCACTCCCGACATGGTGGAGTTTTTCGAGGGGGCGCGGCGCGGCCAGTTGATGGTTCAAAAGTGCGAGGGGTGCGGCGAGCTGCGCTTCCCTCCGCATGAGGTGTGTACCAGATGCCTCGGCACCCGCGCCAACTGGGTGGCTGTCAGCGGTCGCGGAGAGGTGTATAGCTTCAATATTATGCATCAGGTTTACCACCCCGGTTTCGCGACCGAGGTCCCGTACGCGGTGGTGGTGGTCAAACTCGATGAGGGGGTCAAGTTCGTTTCCAACCTCGTGGGGGTGAAACCCGCGGATATCAAATGCGGGATGCCGGTCGAGGTTACGTTCGAAAAACTCAGCGATCAGGTAATGCTGCCGAAGTTCCGCCCTCGGGCCGGGATCTGACGCGGCATTTGCAGGAGCGGGCGCAAGCCCAACGACGATGTTTTCCCTTGATCAGAAATACATCCAGCGGCTCGTCGAGAGTTCGCCGGATATGATCGTTGCGGTCGATTCTGACGGCACGATCGTTTATTACAACGACGGCGCGCGCAAGAGCCTCCATTACGGCGGCCAGGAAATGATCGGCGGCAAGGTCATCAGCATCTATCCGTCGATTGAAGAGGCGCGCCGGGTCATGAAGGCGATGCGCGAATCAGGCGACGGCGGCCGCGTCTCCAACTTCGAGACCGTCTTTTGCGATAAGGACGGCGCCCTGATCCCGGTCATGATCTCCGGCTCCATCATCTACGATGACGAGGGCAAGGAGATCGGCTCGATCGGCTTCGCGCGCGATATCCGCAGGATGCGCCAGCGCGAGCAGCTCGCCACCGCCGGGGAAATCGCGGTCAGCCTCGCCCATGAGATAAACAATCCGCTCGAATCGATCACCAACCACCTCGAACTGCTCGCGCGCGCGGTCGAGGGCCATA
>JBGPMZ010000066.1:0-8529 GCA_041487255.1 Binataceae bacterium (SeqCode)
AGCGACGTCGCGATAGGGCCCGGACCGATTTTGATTCTGCTGGCGAGCGCGCAAATCCTCTCGCTGGTAAAGTCCGTAAAAAGCTTCAAGGATTCGCTAAAAAAACTGATCAAATCCAACCAGCCGCGGGAGTCGAAGCGTAATCGCGCTGTCAGTTGATCTAGAATGTACCGCCTATTCGCCGGCGGTGAGCCTCCCGAAGACTACGAGGAGGGCCGACTGAGCCGCAGAAGGACCCGAACCGGCTGCGCCCCCTGCCCTCTCCGGCGCCTGCTGACTCCATGACAGCCACGCCTACGTGAGACAGATCGCCGCGCGCAACGAGTGTAGCGCAACGGAGTCGCACCGCCTCGAGCGCATCGCGATGGTTGGTTAGTTGGCTAGCCGCCTCTCGCGGATCGCCGCGAAGATCTCACCCGTCGACAGGAAGACTCGCACTAGTTGCGGCAGCTCACCGGAGTCACGCTCGGCCTTGGCCTTGACCAATGCTCCGATCGCGAAACGATGCAGACTAAGAATGGCCTTGACGACGTCCGGGGTGCCCGACAAATCCAGGCCGCGATCCATATAGCCCAGCAGCTCGATGCATCGCTCGAGGCGGCGTTCGGCCTCCGCTTCGCTGCTGACCTTGTAGAACTGCAGCGCTTCGTCGGTCCATCGCGCGAGGCGCGAATAGAGTTCTTCGTAGGCCGACTCGCCGTCGAGGCTGAGGTTCTGATACTGCGCGTAGGCGTTTGCCATGCTTATGTCTCCTGGAGCTTACGGGCGCTTTAGCCCGACACCGAAAGGTTGGATCCTGAATGGCCGTTGGAGTTGGAATCGGCGATGGCCGTGAAAAGATCCGCGATAGTTTGGTAGCCGGCCACGGTGGACTGGATCTTTGCGTACTGGGTCTGTAGCTGATCGGTGTAGTTGGCGAGGTCAGTGTTCATTTGAGTAAGCCGATTGATAAGCGCCGTCTTTTGCGAATTGTAGGAGTTGGTCTCACTGTCGATGAGGCCTTTGGTCGGCGCGATCACGTGGGACACGGTAGGATTTATCGCTGCGTAAAGACTGCTGATCGATTGGTTGACCGCGGTCGGATTAGTCGTGGCGGAAGTTACGTAGCTCGCCTGACTGAACACCAGGTTGCCGCTTTGTTTGTCAACTGTGATTCCGAGCTGTGACAGATTCAGGGTCCCGAGTTGCGATTGCAAAGTGAACATGGTCGAGCGCAACGCGCCGTCACCCGCAAGCGCGGGCGCAGCCTGCTTGGGGACTGCCTGGGTGTTATATGCAACGTCGCCGAAAGCCTTGTTGTAGGCGTCGACGAAGGTGCTGATGTTCTTACCCTCGGCAACCAGATCCGGCGCAACCGTTACGCTGGATGCCGTTCCCGTGTGACTCAATTGGAGCGTCAAGCCCGAGATAGCATTGCTGACAGTATTAGTCTGGGAGACGATGATCTGATTTCCCACCTGGAGCGTCGCGTTTTGAGCGTCATTCACCTTTGGTACGAACGCGGCGGCGGAAAAACTGTCGCCTGCGTTGAGGGTGCCGTTTCCGAGCGAAATGGTGAGACCGTCGACCACCGCGGTGGGGCCGCTCGCATTCGCCGGAATGCTCAGGGTCCCGCTCTGACCTGAATCGGAGGTCCATTTGAGCGAGATCGGGTCGGTCCCGACGGTGCCGCCTGAGACCACCGAGAACTGATAGGCCTGTGAGAGGTTGCCGGTGTATGGACCGCCAATGGCCACGGTTGAACTACCCGTAACAGCACTGGTGTCAGTGGGACCGATGTTGGCGTTGGCGAAGTCGGGCGACGTCCCACCGGCGAGACTGCTGGAGACCGAGAATGCCGCCGCGGTGCCGGTGGAGTTACTGGTCAGCTCGAGCCGATATGGCGCTCCCGGCGCGCCGGTATTCACTACCTGCGCAGTGACTCCTATGTTGGGAGTCGAATTGATCGCGTTAACCAGACCATCGAGAGTATCGTTGGTGGAATTTATGGCGATTGATTTGGCAGCCGCACCACCAACGGAAATCGAGATCGTCCCATCGCCAACGTTAGCGCTACTGCTCGCATAACCCTGCGACGCGACGCTCTGCGCTTGAGCAAGCTTCGAGACCGTCACCGAATAGGTTCCATTGATTGGCGCTCCAGTGACGCTCGCCACGAAAGGCGCTCCGGCCGACACGGTCGCGGCCGCGGGAGGAATGGTGAGACTCGTTTGCAGGGTAGCTAGCGAGTTTTGGACTTTGGTGAAGTCGCTGCTGATGATTCCCAGCATGCTGATTGCGGTATTTACTCCAACCAACTCATTTTGTTTCTTCGCGATCGGAACCTGTGCGGCCGCGGTTTCCGCGGTCAGTATCGCGTTGAAGTCGATCCCGGTGAAATTCGAGAAGGAGATCCCGGTGGCGGTCGCCATACAAATGTCCTCAACTGTTACGCATTCGCCGTGCCATCGATCGCGGAGCCCTCAAAGCATCAGCCGGCGTGGAGGGGTTTCCTCCACACCGGCTTTGCGCGGACTACCAGTCGTTTACTGGAACAGCGCGAGGAGCTGCTGAGGAGTTTGGTCCGCCTGCTTGAGGACCTGCACACCAGCCTGCTGCAGAACGGTCTGCTTGCTGAAGGTCGCGTAGGTCTGCGCGATGTTGGCGTCCTGAATCGCAGACAGCGCGGAGGTCAGGTTGGCGGAGGTCGACTGCAGATTCTGTCCGATCGCGGTCAGCTGCTGCTCGGAAGCACCAATGCTGCCTCGATCGCCGGCAATCGTGCCCAGTGCGGAGGTAACCTTGGTCAAGGCTGCCTGAGCATTTCCCTGCGAGGTCAAGTCGGTACCAACGATCGCGAGGGTCGTCGTATCGGCCTTGTTGATCGTGACACTGAGCTGGTCGTTCGCGGTATTGGTCGCACCTACCTGGAAGGTCGTCGCCGCGCCCGAGAACAGGGTAATCCCATTGAACTGACTGCCGTTAGCGATCTGGTTGATCGAGCTCAGCACGCCCTGATACTGACCGTCGATTGCAGTCAACTGGGTGCCGTTGAACGATCCGTCCGCAGCCTGGGTGGCCAGCTGCTGTGCGGTCTGGAGCAGGGTGCCGATGTTGGACAGAGCGCCGTCAGCGGTCTGCAGGTACGACTGCGCGTTGGAGGTGTTGGAGCTGGCCTGGCTCAGGGCGCCGAGCAAGCCTTGGGTTTCCATCGAAATCGAAAGTCCTGCCGGGTCGTCCTGAGCCGACACGATGCGCTTGCCGCTGGAGAGCTGCGAAATCGACTGCTGCAGCGCCATCTGGTTGTTGGTCAAGGCGTTGGACGCCGTAAGTGACCCGATGTTGGTGATTAAACTGAGTGACATTTCCTTTCCCCTTTTCTCCTTGCGGAGTGAGCATCTATCGATGCTGGTTTAGTTAGCCGTCATCGCAACCGGCTTCTATTAAACAAACTGCGCTAAGCTTCCATTATCCATTCGTGACTGACGACAGAGGGAAGTGTTGCTTCCTTCTGCAAAACCGACGATTTCATGCGACTTCGCGAGTGTGCCGAGCTGCGGCAACGTGTGCCGGACCGAGGCATAAGTGTTTCGTGATGGGATTGACTTGAACATGTTAACTACCATGGCAACGATCTCGTGAAGCAGAGTTACCAACAGCCGAAACGTCGGCGCGGCACACCTACAAAGTGCGCGGAACCGACGCGGAGACTTGCACCTCCGCGCCGGCTCGGGAACCGCGCTGCCCGGGCTATTGGAAAAGTGCCAGCAGTTGCTGGGGAGTCTGATCGGCCTGCTTGAGGACTTGCACTCCCGCCTGCTGCAAAACTGTTTGTTTGGTAAAGGTGGCGTAAGTCGATGCGATGTTGGCATCCTGAATGGTCGACAGCGCCTCGGTCAGGTTGGCCGAGGTCGATTGCAGATTCTGTCCGATCGCACCGAGCTGCTGCTCGGACGCACCGATCGCACCACGATCGCCGGCGGTGGTTGCCACCGCCGCGGTGATCTTGGTCAGTGCCGCCTGCGCGTTGGCCTGGTTGGTCAGCGACGTGCCGTTGATCGCGAGCGTCGTCGTATCAGCTTTGTTGATGGTGACGCTCAACTGGTCGTTGGCCGTATTGGTCGCACCAACCTGGAAGATGGTAGCGACGCCCGAGAACAGCGTGATGCCGTTGAACTGAGTCCCGTTCGCGATTTGATCGATTGAACTCAGGATGCCCTGATACTGGGCATCGATGGCGGTCAATTGCGGAACGTTGTAACTGCCATCGGCGCCCTCGGTAGCGAGCTGCTGCGCATTTGCCAGCAGAGTACCGATGTTGGAAAGCGCACTGTCGGCAGTGCTCAGATACGACATCGCGTTACTGCTGTTCGAGCTCGCCTGCGCGAGCGCGCCGAGCAGACCCTGGGTTTCCATCGAAATGGAAAGCCCTGCCGGGTCGTCCGCCGCGGACACGATGCGTTTGCCGCTGGAGAGTTGAGCGATCGATTGTTGCAACGCGTTTTGGTTGTTGGTCAAAGCGTTGGACGCGGTGAGTGAGCCGATATTGGTGATTAGACTGAGCGACATTGCGGTTCCCTTTTTTCGAAGCGCGCATCTTCGGATGCGGTGTATTCAGTCGCCGGGGATTCCCGTCCTCGGCTACTGTCTGACAAACTGCCAAGGTGCGTGATTGCGCAGGCGCGACGGGCGGAGTTCAGGAAGAGTCTTTCCCTATCTCCAGAAGAACATGGTTATAGCGCCGCCTCGCCGTCGCAGGCTGACTCGATTTCGTCTGATGTCGGGACATCGTGTGTTGTTCGGCGTCCGGCACTGAAGGTCGCAAGCTCGCCCATCCGTCACGGCCACAGCGAAAATACCTTTCCTAGCGTGATGGCATTTCTCTTGCTGATACTCACCATCGTATGTCGAAAGAAGGCCTCCTCGCGCTCGCGGACAGCTATGGGCTGGAACGCAGCGAACTTCATCAGTTGAAGATCCTGGCCGAAAGCTTCTTCGACAAACTGCGCGAGGATCTCCTCAGCTACGTTGGCCGCTCACTGAGAATGATTGATCTGACCCAGACCACCGCAAGCTTCAGCGAGTTCTCGACCGATCCGGTTGCCACCGGGCATTTGGTGTTTCTCGGACTCGTCGATCAGATCATCGCGGTGGTGCGACTGGACAAAGATCTGGCGCAGGCCCTCATCGAAGGCATGCTTGGCGGCGCCAACGCCAAGCCGGTCGCGCCGGAGCGGAAGCTGACCGCGGTCGAAGAGCGCGTGGTCGCCAACGCCATCGGAGCCGCAATCCTTCGGACCGCCCAGCGGGTTCTCGCACCGATGCTCCGTGACAGCATCAACCTGCGCCTGACGCGAATTGAACATCGTCCGGTTATGGTCGCCGACACCCTCGCGCCCTCGGAGCAGCTCGTCACCGCTCGGGTCCGCTGCGACCTGGGCGCTAAGGGCGGATGGATCGAGCTCGGACTGCCCTTCTCCCTGATCTACAAGATCCGACCGACCCTCACCCCGCTACGGCCGCAGACTTCCGACGCGACCGGAGGGGTGCACAAGGCCCGCACCTTTCTCGCCGACGCCTCGATGGAGCTGTCCGCGGTTTTAGGACGATTAACGCTGCCGCTAAGCGGAATCCGGACTCTTGAGCCCGGCTCCGTGCTGATGCTGCAGAAGACTCAGCAAGGGCTGCCCATTGTCGAGCTTCTATCCGGCGACCAGCCGCTGTTCACCGGCATGATTGTCGAACAGGACGGATGGTACCGATTCTTAATTGACCAGACTGGAGGAACCGATGAGCGAGCAAACCCAAATGGCTCCGATGGCTGACGACAAGGTTGCCACAATGCCGCCGGCGTCGATTAGTCCTGGCCCGAGCGAACACCAGATCTTCCAGACCAGCCGCAAGCTTGCCACCGCCCGGCCGCGTGACGACGGCGGCGACGGCGCCAACGTCGAGTTCGGCGTTCTGCGCCAGGTCCCGATGACGGTGCAGGTCGAGGTCGGCCGCACCAGCATGACGCTGGGCGAAGTCCTCGATGAACTCGAGGTCGGGTCGAGCATCCGGCTCGATCGTCATGCCGGCGACCCGGTCGAGGTCTACATCAATGGCGCCCTGTTCGCGCGCGCCGAAGTGGTAGTCCTGCAGGATCAGATCGGAGCGCGCATCATCGAACTGGTCGATCCCGCGCAAAACTCCCGTCCGTCAGGTCTTCGCTGATTCATGGAATCGACAACTTCCGACCCCAACGAGTTATCGCGCGGACCGCGGCCAACGCCGCGTGTTTGCCTGGGTCCCAACGCGCCGGCCGAGATGGCCGACTTCATCACTCGCGCGGGAATCGAGGTCTTGCCCTACGCCAACAAGCATCGCGCCACGATGTACGTCGACTTCGTCGGCGCACGCCCGTCCGGGGTCGAAGTCTTAAGCCTCGACTTGGTCGCCAAGGGTGCGCGCGCACCGCGCAACGGCGCCGATTTGGCGACCGATCAATGGCAGACCGCCGCCTGCATGGTGATTTCGCAGGCCTTGCGCCTCAAGCCGATCCTGCTTACCGCAGACCCCGCGATGCTCGGTGCTCTCCGCAGCGCGATGGGAGTGGCGGCGAGCCAGGTGCCGGTCATCCTCACCGGTGAGATCGGATCGGGCAAATACAACATCGCACGAATTCTTCACAGCGCGAGCCGATGCACCGGCCCTTTGCACAGCATCAGCTGCGCCAGTCTGCAGGACGTCGAGGTGGAAAACCTCATCGGCACCCTGCCCGCTTCGCAAGGCCATGGCGGCTCGGTGCTGTTCCTCGATGAGATCGCCGAATTGACCGATGCCGCGCAGCTCAAGCTTCTGCAGATACTGCAAGCCCTCGAGCGCACTCCTCTGCTGGTGGAGCGGGAACGCGGTGCGTCGATGCGGTTTGTGGCCGCCACCAACCGCGCGCTGGCCACCCTGGTCGAACGCGGTGACTTCCGCCGCGAGCTGTTTTGGAGGCTCAACGTTTTCAGCCTCGCGGTCCCGCCCCTGCGCCAACGCGCCGGCGACGTCGCGATCCTGGCGAAACTATTTTTGCGCCGCACCAACCCCAGACGCATGTTCACTCCCATGGCGCTGCGCGTGATGGGCTCCTATGCCTTTCCCGGCAACGTGATGGAGCTCGAAAATCTTGTGACCCGGCTCGCGATCGCTCCGCTCGGAACCGGCAACAGCTTGATCGACGTTCCCGATGTACGCCGCCATCTGATGGTGGTGCCGACCGAGGGCGAGCAGCCTACCAGCGGATGGAAGAGCAGCCGCGAGGAGGCGCGCCGCGCGATGATCCTCAAGACCATCGCGGCAGCCGGCGGCAACCGTGCCGAAGCCGCGCGACGGCTCGGCATTACCAGCCGCGCCTTGCAGTATCACATCACCAAGGCGGGACTCTCGCGCCCGTCGGTGCGGATCAAACCCGCCTTTGCGCAACCGGCAGCTCCGATCTTCGGCAACTCCACCCCAGCGCCTGACCGTCAGCCCATCGCAATCGAGCCAGTGAGTTTGGCCTAATGGAAGAAGAACACGAGGAAGGAGGGCATGCGGATGAGCGATGGCTGGTGTCCTACGCGGACTTCATCACGCTGCTGTTCGCGCTCTTTGTGCTGCTATACGCGCTCTCCAACTCCAGCAAGGCCAAGGAAGCGGCGGGAATGAACTCGGTCGCCAAGGCGGTCGGGAAGCGTCCCAACTACGGACTTGGCGGGACCCGGCCGGGCCTGGCGGAGGCGCCGGCGATGCGGGTCGCCTCACCGCAGCTATCGGCAATCAAGGCGAAGGTCTCGGCGGCGGTCGGTCAATTTCAGAATTCCGGCGTGTCGATGACCATCGACTCGCGCGGACTGGTGATCTCGCTCTCGGCCGCGAAGTTCTTTGCCAGCGGCGAAGACGAGATCACTCCGACCCAGCTGCCGGTGCTCGACGCGGTGGTCAAAACCATGGCCACGCTTCCCAATTCGTTCCAGATCGATGGCTTTACCGATTCCATGCCAATCATCAACGCACGCTTTCGCGATAACTGGGACTTGAGCGCCGGGCGCGCGTCGAGCGTGCTGCGCTACACGCTCTCGCACAGCTCGATTGTCCCAGACCATCTCGCCATCGCGGGGTACGGCCCTTACCATCCGGTCGGCGACAATGCGACCGACGAAGGCCGTGCTCTCAATCGAAGAGTCGAGATCATCGTCAAGCCAATCGAACAGGTGGCGCCGTGACGGACAGAATCATCGCGGCAGGCGAGGAAGCTCCGCGCAAGTATGAGCTGTGGCGCCCGATCATCCGCCCGCAGCGCCGGATGGTCTTCGAGCGCATTCACCAGCGGATCGCCGAGTCATGGTCGCACACCATGCGCGGCTGCCTTCCCGGCGAGAAGCGCTTTGAATTCGTAGCCCTCGGTTTCGAGGTCTTCCGCGACTTCAACGCGCATCAGGATGATGGCTGCCAGGTCGTGGTCTTTGCGATCGAGCGAGCGCAGGTGGCCGGCTTCCTGCTGCTGAGCGGCGCGGTCGCGCGATTACTGGTCGACTCGCG